>JBFMGR010000008.1:0-39307 GCA_040753135.1 Patescibacteria group bacterium
CTGTCCGATCGGACAGATAGTAGACAAATCGGGTGTTAACAAGCAAAAAGATGGGAGTTAGAGTTAAACTAATTAAAATGGAAAACTCCGCAAAAGCGGAGTTCTCCAGTGCCTTCGGGTTCCGGGCCGAAGCCTTTCGCCTGAAGACACTGTTAGTATAGCAGAGAATTTTAGTTTATCAAGCCAGCTTGTTATTTGCCATTATTTGCCTCTCCAGCCAGCTGTTCCACTTCAGTAAACTTTAAAGAAAATATTTTAGAGATGCCGTCAGCCATAGTCACGCCATACAAAACATCAGCCGTTTCCATTACTGCCCGATTATGGGTAATTAAAATAAACTGGGTTTTTTCTTCGGCTATTTCTTTTAACAGCCGGGCTAATTTTTGAGAATTGGCTTCATCCAAAGCCGCGTCAATCTCATCTAAAACCAAAAATGGCGGATGAGCATAGTTAATTACCGCAAAAAGAAAGGCAATCGCGGTCAAAGACCTTTCTCCGCCAGAAAGCATTTCCAAAGAATTGATTTTTTTTCTTGGCAAGCTAACCTGAATCTCAATGCCAAAATCAATCATTTGGGTTTCCGGGTCAATGGTTTTTTCAATCTTTAAAGCGCCTCGGCCGCCTTCAAAAATAATGCCAAAATACTGGTGGAACTCTTTATCAATCGCTTTCAGGGCCGCCTCAAACCCTGAACCGATCTTTTCTTCCAGAGAGATTGATAATTTTTCCAAATCTGCCAAAGCCGTTTCCAGATCTTTTTTCTGACCAGAAAGAAACCCGTAACGCTCCGCAGCCGATTGATACTCTTGAACTACTTCTGAATCGGTTTCACCAATCAAAAAAAGTTCTTGCCTTAATTTAAAGATGCTTTTCTCTGTTCCTGCCAATTGCTTTTCCCTTTCTCCATCCCAAGCTAAAGCTTTTTTCTCGCTGATTAAAACTTGATTCTCAACCAAAAATTTATCCCAATCCAAGCCTGTTTCAGCTAATTGCTTTTTTAAGTCTTCTTGGCGCAATTTTGCTTTTTCTTGTTCAAGTTTCAACCGAATCAGCTGGTCTTCCATCTGGTTCAGGGCAGTTCTTTTTTCCCGTAGGGTTGAAAACAAGGTCTGGAATTCCTGGTTTTTTTCTGATTCTTTTGTTCTTAACCCTTGAAGCTGGCTTGTCAAATCTTGAATAGTTTTTTCAATTTTTTCTAAAGAGCTTGATAGCCGCTGTTTTTCCTGTTCTAAAACGGATTTTTTACTACCTGTCTCTTGAGCTTTTTGCTTGTTTTCTTGAGTTAAAAAAGCTTTAAGGTCATTAAGCAAAGCTTGAATCTTATGCTTGATTAAATCCAGGCCAGATTCAGCCAAAGAATCTTCTAAAACCCTTAGTACCTGCTCAAATTTATTTTTTGCTTCAGCTAAACCAAAATTAAGCTCTGCTCGAGGCAGATTGGCCAAAAAATCGAGCTGGCCCTCAACTTTGCCAAGAGTTCTCAAAATCTCGGTTTTTTGCTTTTGCTCTTGGCTTAAATTCCTTTCAATTTCAGCTTGTTTGGCGGCTAATTCCGGGTCTTGTCTCTGGAACTGGGTAAAAGTTTGCTCTTTTTCACTAATCTCTTTTTTCAGCGCCAAAACTTTTGCTTCAGCTTCTTGGTCAAATCCATCCTTGCCCTTAATCAATAAATCAAGCTGGCAGATTTTTTCAACGAAATAAGACCTTTCTAGTTCTGTTAATTGGTTTTGCTTTTCCTGCCTTGATTGCCAACGGTTAACCTGGCGCTTTAAGAAACGGAGATTAGGTTCAATCTCTTTGAGGATTACCTCGGTTTGGGCTAAATTGTTCCTTGTCTCTTTAATCTTTCTTTCTGCTTCTTGCTTTTTCAAACGAATCTCTTTTAAACCAATCATTTCTTCAATTATCTCTCGGCGTTCTAAAGAATTAGCCCTTAAAAAAACATCGCCAGCCCCTTGATTAACAATACCCATACCCTTAACTCCGAGCCGGGCAGAAGCCAGGGCCTGAATCAAATCTTTTAAGCGAATCTGTTTTTTATTCAAAAAATACTCGGAATTGCCGTCCCGATAGACTTTTCTTTTGATCTCAATCTGATCAAAATCAAAATTAAAATCCTTGTTTTTATTATCAAAAACAAGATTAACCCAAGCTAAAGAGCCGGCTGGCCGACCAGCAGCGCCGTTAAAAATCACTTCTTGGGATGAGCTGGCGCGGATATTTTTTATGCTTTGTTCGCCAAAAACCCAGCGGATCGCATCAACAATATTTGATTTGCCCGAGCCATTAGGCCCAACCACAGCCGAGATTCCCGAAGGAAACTCTAAAACAGTCTTGTCAGGAAAAGATTTAAAGCCTTGAATTTCTAAATTTTTCAGCATTTTATCCCTATCTCTTTAGCCCTTAATTCAAAATCTTAAAACAAAAGAATTTTCCGCCCGTGGCGGATCCGCCTCTGGCGGAAAAACCTTGGATTTCAAGAGCTTTTAACATATCAACGAATAACGAATCAATATGAACCTGCGAATAAACGAATTAAAATTTCGTCCCCGGGAATCGCAACTGCCATAAATTCTATAAGTGTTATTCGTATATTCGCTTATTTGTACAAATTCGTTATTCGCTGGCTAGGCCCAATTCTTTATCTCCAACGCCTTTTCCGCGGCTTTTGTTTCTGCTTCTTGTTTTGATTTGCCTTCAGCTTCAGCCACTTTTTCGCTGTTCAAAAAGGCGCCCACCAAAAAGTTTTTGTCATGGTCAGGCCCCCATTCCCGCAAAACTTGATACGAAGGCGTTAGGCCCAATCTGGCTTGAGCCTCTTCTTGGAACTGGCTCTTGGCGTCTTTATAAAGCCCGAGCTTGATAATCTCCGGCAATTTAAACAAAAGCGATCTTTTGATAAAATCCTGAGCCAGCTCAAAACCAGAATCCAGATAGATTGCCCCAATTACCGCTTCAAAAGTATTGCCCAAAATCTCCTGCCTGGCTTTGCCAGTCTCTTTGGCTTCGCCCTTAGACAGAAGCAAAAAGTCATTGATCTCTAGATTAGTGGCGGCTTGAGCTAAACTGTCGGCATTAACCAGAGCGGCCCGAAAAGCAGTCAAATCGCCCTCGCCGTTTTGATAATTTTGAAACAGATATTCGGTTGCTGCCAATTCCAAAACCGCATCCCCCAAATATTCCAATCGTTCATTATGCGGATGCGGCCAAGACGAATTTTCATTCAGATAAGACCGGTGAGTTAAAGCTTCTTTTAAATAATCAATGTTTTTAAATTGATAACCGAGATTTTTTTCCAATTTAGAAAAATCCATTTCTAACTAAATCCCAAATCCTAATTTCTAATTTCTAAACAAATCCTAATTTCAAATATTTAAACTTTTGATTTAATAATTTGTTTAAAATCCAGAAATTATAGTTTAGGAACTTATTTTTAATTTTCGACCATTAGTTGTTAGTTGAATAGCCCTTCGACTTGACCCTCGCGGAAAACTGTCCCCAAAACACCGTTAATAAACTTCCCTGAAGAATCGCCGCCAAACTCTTTAGCCAACTCAATCGCTTCATTAATCGCCACTTTGGGAGGGACTTGAGTTTTATCTCCCCATAAAAGCTCATAAAGCCCAAGCCGCAAAACATTCCGGTCAACTAAGTTTATCTTCTCTAATGGCCATTCAGTCGCTACCCGAGAGATAACCTCATCCAGCTGTTTCTTTTGTTTTAAAACCCCTTGAAACAACTCTGAAGAAAACTCCGGCTCTTTTAATTCTTGGCCTGATTCCTGAATGTTCTTTTCCAGCCAATCAGCTGCTTTGGCATTTTCCAACTGATTGTTAAAATCCAGCTCATAAAGAGTTTGTAAAACTATTTGCCTGGAACTGTGCCGAGAACCCATAGCTTGAAAATTTACAATTCCCAATTTCTCTGGCTTCGCCAGATCTCGCGAAGCGAGACAATTATCAATTAATCTTAAATAAACTTTGGAATATCAAACATTGATAATTTATTGAAAATTGAGATTCAGAAATTAAAAATTTTACTTCGGTTCGGTTTCTTTCAGAACTTTTTCCCGTCTTTTTCTCTCTTTTTTGTCCAGTTTTTTCAAGACATCAATCTCCTCTTTGCCCTTGAAAAAACCGCATTCCAAACAAACCCGATGGGGTAATTTCAATGTCTTACATTTCTCGCAAGGAACCAAATTCGGTTTTTTTAAAGCAAAATGCGCTCGGCCCATATTCCGCCTTCTTTTTGTGTGTTTTCTTGTCGGTGTACCGCCCATATCAGTTAAATCCTAATTTCTCCGCCAGCGGCGGATCCGCCTTTGGCGGACAATTTCTAATTCCCAAATTTAAGCTAATTTAGCACAAAATGTGCTAAAAAACAATAATTATCTGCGCCAAGACAGATATTCAATATCTAATTTCTAAAACTCATCGTTAAGTTATACAACCAAGGGATAAAATCAAAAAACGAATTGCCAATATATTGGGTTGGGTATCAATTATCCAACTGTTTATACTTCTGTTCTGCCACATCTATGAAACTTAATATATCTTTGCCCCACTGGGTTTTGAAAAAGCCTTTCGGCTCTTTTTTTAAAAATCTTTTCAGCTTTTTTATATACTGATAGCTTTTTCTTATATCATTCCTGCGCCAATAAAAATTAGCTAAGTTATAAGTCGTGCTGGAGTCTGGGCCATTTTCTTGCTCACCCCTTAAAAGCCAGTATTCGGCTCGCTTATAATTGCCTATGGCTTTATAACACAAGCCAACAGCTTGGACTCTTGCCTGAACAATTATGCCCATTGGCTGATTAATTGGTTTATTGTCTAACCGGGGATTGTTATTTCTTCTGTTTTTTATTTCTATTTAAATTCCGCGATCGCGGAATTTAAATAGAAATAGCTAGAAGAATAATGAAAAATCGTCAAGCAGAAAATAACCGCTACCAGCTGGTGTTGGTTTCAATTGAGCGCTTGATTTTATAAGCTTGGCCAGAAGCAGGTGAAGTACCAATGCTTTTCAGCTTAACTGCTTGACCAGGTGTTGTTGGCGAAATCAATTGAATATCTTTTCGGCGGCAACAAAGCGTATTATTAGTTAATTCGGGCCGGGGCTCTGACGGATCTTTTAATAGAACATAAAACTGCCATTCCACCCCGGCATCAGCAGCATAAAAAGCTTTAACGGAATCGAGAACCGCGCCCAAACGCCTTAATTCTTTGGTAATACTTAAACTAATTGCCGCGCCAGTAACAAAAATTCCGGTAATTGCCAGAATAACAATTAGCATAATCTGCCCGGGAGCAGATTTTCGGCAGAGTTGTTTAATTTTCCGTTTCTTAAGCATAGATATTTAATAATTGTTATAAGTTTTATTTATTTCATCTAAGAAAATATCATTGAACAATCTCAAGGAAAATGCCGAAAATTCACTACCGGATCTGCACGGATTTACATTGTTTCATTGTCTCATTGCTAAATTGCTTCATCGTTTTACTAGTATACTGCTTTATCGTTTTTGTAAATTTTTTAGATTTATTGAAAATTGCAAATTGAGAATTGAGAATTTATTCTTAGATTCCCGCTCGTCTCTGAGTAATCGTTGTCTGCAAATAAAACGAACTGTCTTGGAGATTAATTTCCGGTTTGACCTGAAAAAGCAAAGTTACGCTTGGCTGGCAATTAGGCCGTTGCCAGCAACCAGCAACGTCAAACCTGGTAATTTCCAAACTCTCTGAAGTGATTGGCAAAACTTCGGTGCCTTCACGCCGAAACATTTTCCCCTGATCTAAAAAATACTCGACTCCCTGGCCGTCCTTATTAAGAAAGGAGAGGGTCTTAGTTTGGGGATTAAAATTAAGATTGCTTCCCTCTTTAATCTCCCGGGTCATTGTTTCCAAAATAAACCGAAGATTGGCTTGAGAATCTAAACTATTAAAAATGTAACGATGGCTTCGGAAAACGCTTATTAAAGTGCCGGTGACTACTCCAATCAAGAGGCCAAAAATAGTAAAGGAGATTAGAACCTCGGCTAAGGTAAACCCGGGAGCAGATTTTCGGCAGAGTTGTTTAATTTTCCGTTTCTTAAGCATAGATATTTAATAATTGTTATAAGTTTTATTTATTTCATCTAAGAAAATATCATTGAACAATCTCAAGGAAAATGCCGAAAATTCACTACCGGATAAACTCGGCTCGGCTTTTGTCCAATTCCCAATTCCCAATCAATCTTCATTTAATAATTTTCAATTTACGTTTAATTCTTATTACTTTTATAAGTTTAAAGTTTAATAAACACACATCTTTAGATCTTTCTTTTTTAGATAATGTTATTGTTTACCATTAACGATTATCGGTTGGCGAAGATTACTCTGCTGGAACGCCAAACCAATCATATAAGTGATCTTCAACCAAAACAGAAAATTGGTTGTCTTTTGTCCGCCAAACCACTTCAGATAAAACCCTCAAATGAGTTGAATCAATTCTCTGAAGCGTAATTGTCCGAGTAAAATTAGACGACTCCCCAGAAGAATATTGATAGCCCCGGACAAAATTAAACTTTAACGGCTCGCCTGAAGCACGAGTGAAAGAACCGAGATAATCAACTTGATAACTGCCATTAGTAAGCTGGTAATTAAATCTTTGCCCCTTAAGCCAGTTCTCGGTCCGTTTTTTTATTACTAACTCAACCCCCTCTTGAGCCAAAAAAGAAGCGGTCAAATTATTGCGGATATAAGAAAGGGCATAAATACCATAATTAACCAAAGCAAAAATGCTGCCAAAAACCATCATAATCAGGGTGGCCGCAATCATTAACTCAATTAGAGTAAAACCTTTTTTACATCGCCCCATTGCCCCATTGCTAAATTGCTTCATTGTTTTATCTGTTATTAGTTGCCTGTTATTAATTGCAAAATGTTTTCCGGCGATAGTTAATTTATCTGGCTAATCTGGCCGGCCCGATTAATAATAATGTTTTTGAATGCCGTTTCTTCACTGCCCCGCAAAACCAGTTTAATTATCATTGATTCGGCCGCGGGGAAAAAGATGCTTCTCGGGTAAGGCGGAATAAAAATCACCGGATTAGAACTAGTCTCTGAAATTCTAATTAAAGAGGGTAAAGCAATTTGCTCTAATTCGATTAAACTATAATCACCAGAGCTAACCCTAGAGCAATCGCTATTAAAAACGGCAAAAATAAAATACTTATCCCCGGTTTCCTGGTTAAAGCCAATCCCATAACCGCAAGGAACCTGTCCCTGATAATCAGGGTTCGGTCCATTATATTCTTGGCTTAAATAGGCTAAATCCTGAACCCGCCTGATGTCAAGAATAAACTTGTCGGCAAACTGGAGCAGCTGGTTTTGGTTATTAGCCGTCCGGTTAAAAGTGATTAACATTGAGGTAAACATCGTCGCAATAGCCAAAATCACCAGCATCTCAATTATTGTCTGCCCCCTTTTGGCAAATGGCAAATGGCAAATGGCAAATAGTTGTTTTTTAAACATTCTAAAAGAATAAATTGGGGAAAAGATTAAAGTAAACTGAAAGTATTTTAGCACCAAACAAAAACATTGTCATTGCGCCCAAAGCTAAAAACGGGCCAAAAGGAATAATATCTTTAAAAGTTTTTCTTTTTAAGCCAATTAAAATCAGGCTCACCAAAGTACCAAAAACAAAAGATAAGATTAAAACCCATAAAATGTCCGGCCAACCGAAAATCAAACCCAAACCCAAAACCAGCCAGAGATCGCCTAAACCCATGGCTCGGCCCCGAGAAAACAGATAGGCCAAACCAATAGTCGCCGACCCCAAAGCAACTGCCGGCAAAAGCCGAGTCAACCAGCTGTCTTGACCAAAAAGATAAAAATAATTTTCCGAGAAATAAACTCCGGTTTTAAAAAAGAACGATTTTTGAAAAAAATAAAAAATATTAATTCCTATACCCAAAATAATTAAAAAATCCAGCAAAAAGCTCGGGATCAGATAGTATTTAAAATCAAAAATGGCAATCGCTATTAAAACAAAAATAACTAGCCACCAAAAAATTAAATAAGCAAAAAACCAATTCCCCAAAACCAGTTTTAAACCGGAAAAATTAACTAATCGCCAATAAACTAAAGTAAAACCAATCCCGGTTATCAGCTCAACCAAAGGATATTGCCAAGAAAGCTTGGCCTGACAAGAGCGACATCTGCCTTGCTGGACCAAGAAACTTAAAATCGGGATTAATTCATACCACTGAAGAGTTTTTTGGCAAGAAAAACAATAAGACCGGCCTTTGATTATTTTTAGAAGATTAAACACCTGATCCTGCCTCTGGGGATTTAAACGAAAGACTAAAACATTGATAAAACTGCCAACCGCTAAACCAACTAAGAAACTAAACCACATAGTTTTTGGCAAATGACGAATGGCAAATAGTTAAAACCTAAAAACTAATAAAAATTTACCATTTGCCATAAGCTATTTGCTATCTGCCAATTTACAGTTCAATGCAATAACCAGGATCGTCGCAACCAAGTCCATAAACTGTGCCATCAACATCATCGCGCAAAGCCGAGCTGTCCCCGCTTTCCAAGGTTGCTTTTAAAACATAATGTAAGCCATTGCCGCTGGAACGATATTCATACTGATAAGATGAACGGTTCAGAGGATCTCGGGGCAGCCTTTTAACTCCAATATCAGCACTGACTAATTCAGTTTCCAAACTAATCCAGTCAGTCTGGCCAGGATAAGTGTTTTCCTTATTAAAATAAATCTCCAGAGCATTTTGAGTATTTCGCAGATCAGCAATCCTCCGAGTGTCTCGGCCCTGAGCCCGAACTCCGCTCAAGCCAACCAGAACCATTGCGCTCAAAAGCCCGATCACGGTAATGACCACAAGAAGCTCGATCAGGGTGAAACCTTTAATAAATTTCCAATTTCCAATTCCCAATTTCCAATTTTTATTCATACTTTAATTAGTATACTATAAATATTTGTAAATTCGTAGGTTTTAATGCTCGAATCTATACATTTATCAACTTCATTAACATCATTCAAATATTCTATTGTCTGTCTGCGTTCCTATTTCATTAAGACTATTTTTCGGGTGTGCCTATTCGCTAAAACTATTCGCATTCGTGTGTGCCTATTCCGTTAAGGCTATCCGCATACTTAGAACTGCTGGGCAATCTGGTAAATCGGCAAAATTACCGCAGCAATTAATCCGCCAACCAAAACCCCTAGTAAAACAATCAAAACCGGCTGAATTATCTCGGTTAAGCTATTAACCAAAGCTTCAACTTCTCGAGTATAAAACTTAGAAACTTTGGCTAAAAGTTCTTCTAATTTTCCGGTTTTCTCGCCCACCGCCACCATCTGGGAAACCAGGGGCGGGAAATATTCCGGATACTGGAGCAATAAATCAGAAATATTCGCTCCCTGCCTGACTCCCTGGGCAATTTCATCAATTGCCTCCTGATAATAAATACTGCCGACCACATCAGCGGAAATCTCTAATGATTGAGCCACCGGAATATTGCCTTTTAATAAAACGCCAAAAGTCTCGGCAAACCGGCTGACAAAAACTTTTTTAAGAAAACCTCCTAAAACCGGAGTGTTCAATAACAAAGTACTTAAAAGAAGTTGGCCTTCTTCTGAACTGAAATATTTAAGAAACAAAAACAAGCCGCCGAAAAAGAAGCCCGCGGCCAAAAGATAGTATTTTTGCAGAAAAGTGCCGGTAGCAAAAAGAATCCGGGTCATCAAGGGCAATTGATCAAGAGTCAAGCCGCTCTCTAAAATTACTCCGCCCAATTGGGGAATAACCACGACAATCATAATGCCAATAACCACTGCAAACAGAACAATCAAGAAAATCGGATAGATCATCGCATTCCTAATTTTGGTCTGAATCACAGACTGGGAATCATAGTAATCAGCCAGATAGTTTAATGCTGAATCTAATCGGCCAGTTAATTCTGCAGCTTTAATCATATTGATATAAAAAGAAGAAAAAATTCTGCTATGCTTTGATAAAGCATCAGAAAGCGGCATGCCCGCCTCAATGTCAGAATAAACATCAAAAATCGCTTCGCGCAGGGCCGGATGGGTAGTTTGATTATAAACGGTCTGCAAAGACTCGGTGATTGAAACCTGGGCTTCAAACAAAGTGGCAAGCTGGCGGGTAAAAACCGCGACTTCTTTTAAACTGACTTTTTGGAAACTGGCAGCCAAACTCAAATACCAAGGATCTTCGCGTCTTCTTTCTATCTTAAGAATAACCAAGTTCGCTTTTTGAAGAAGATCAATTGCCGCCTCTTCAGAAAAAACCTCAATTAAGCCAGACTGGATCTCGCCTTTGTCATTTTTTGCACTGTAAGAAAATTTCATCCCGTTAGAGACAGGAAACGCTTTAATCTGTTCTTCAGATAGCGCTTGCCCATGCCTGATTTTAAATATTTTTCTCTCGACCTGGCATCAGTAATATTTAATGAAGCCTCGTAATAAATTAACTCAAATGGACCGCGGCCTTTAGTCCAACCAACAATCTCTTTGTTATGTTCATTACAGCGTTTCCGTAGATCATCGGTGAACCCAGTATACCAGAGATTAGTCTTTTTACTCTTATTTATTATACCGAACAAATTAAAATAAAAAAGAACTATCTGTTGGTTAACAGCTCGTCTCCGCCGACTAAAAGATTTTTCAATTCAGTCGGGCTAAGTGAATACAAAAACGCATTTTCCTGGGTAATCTCTCTCTTTCTGACTAAATTAGCCAATGACCGATTCAAAGAGATCATGCCGTCTTCTAGAGAAGTTTCAATCACTAAATCTATTTGATAAACTTTATCTTCACGAATCAGGTTGCGGACCGCGGCATTAGCAAACATTATCTCTGTTGCTGGAATCCGGCCGCCTTCAATTCTGGGAATCAGTCTCTGGGATAGAACCCCAACCAAAGTTGAAGCCAGCTGGGAGCGAATCTGGCCCTGCTGACCCGAAGGAAAACTGTCAATAATTCGGTCAATGGTTTGAGAAACATTGTTAGTGTGCAGAGTGGAAAAAACTAAGTGCCCGGTTTCTGCAGCAGTTAAAGCAATGGCAATGCTTTCCGGATCGCGCATCTCTCCGAGCATAATCACGTCTGGATCTTGACGCAAAACTGAACGCAAACCCCGATTAAAAGACTTAGTGTCAACGCCAACCTCGCGCTGGTCAATCAAAGACCGATCCGGCTGGAACAGATACTCGATTGGGTCCTCAATGGTAATAATGTGGCCAAAGCGCTTGTGATTAATCTCGTCAATCATTGCCGCCAGAGTCGTTGACTTACCGTGGCCGGCCGGACCAACAACTAAGAAAAAACCCTGGGACAACTTGGTAAACTCGTGCAAAATCTGAGGCAGATTCAGCTCTTCAATCCCCCGAATCTCCATTGGAATTAAACGAATCGCAATCGCAATCATTCCTTTCTGGTAATAAACATTGCACCGGCAGCGAATCTTTTCTTCGTGAGTAAAGCCAAAATCAAACTCTTTTTCCTGGTTAAATCTTTCTTCCTGCTCCGGCGTCAGCAACGCCTTAACAAATCCGGTTAAATCTTCCGCAATCAGAATCGGCTCTTTGGCTAACTGAAGCAAGTTGCCGTCAATTCTTAAAGTCGGCTTTTTCGCCACGCCCAGATGCAGATCCGAAGCTCCTTGAGCTTGAGCTAACTCTAAGTATTGACCTAATTTTACTTTGTAATCTTGAGCCATTTTTAATTTGAATAATGAATAATGAATTACGAATTATAGATTAAGCTAAATCGTTTCTCGGAGAACTTCAGATAAATGAACTTTGCCTTCCAACAAATGCAGCACCGCTTCCTGGCGCAGAGTAACCATTTGCTGAACTTTTGCTTCTTCAAACAAAGACTCTTCTTTGCCTTGGGACAAAATAATTCTTTCCGCTGATTGAGTCATCTGAAAAATTTCAAAAATGCCAATTCGGCCAAGGGTTCGTTTATTCTTGCAAGTTTGGCAATCGGAGTCGCCATAATCAAAAATTTGATAAGGTTTTTTGTAATTCAGCTGTTTTCTCAAATCCTGAGGCAGTCCCGCTAAACTCTGGTCAATCATTTTTTCTATTTCCGGCGGGGCTGAAATTGGTTTTTTGCAATCAGGGCAAAGCTGGCGCAAAAGACGCTGGGCAATCACAATATTAATTGTTGCCGGAATTAAAAACTTCTGGACGCCGAGATCTAAAAGCCGGGGAATGGCTGAAATTGCATTGTTGGTATGCAGGGTTGATAAAACCAAGTGCCCGGTTAAGGCGGCATGGGTTGCCAGTTCGGCTGTTTCAGTATCCCGAACCTCGCCAACCATAATCACATTCGGATCCTGCCTTAAGATGCTCCTTAAGCCAAAAGCAAAAGTGTAGCCAATCTCCGGAATTACTTGGGATTGATTAACCCCATTGATAAAATACTCAACCGGATCTTCTAACGTAACCAAATTAACTGAATCTTGGTTTAAAATCTGAAGGCAAGCATAAAGCGTGGTGGTTTTTCCTGAGCCGGTCGGACCGGTAACCAAAATCATCCCAAAAGGCTTTTGAAGGTTTTTCTTAACAATCTCCAGATTCCAGTTGGAAAAACCCAAGTCTTCTAAATTTTGCAATCCGGATTCAGGATCCAAAATCCTGATGGCGGCTTTTTCGCCGCCAGAAGTTGGGAAAGTAGAAACGCGAAAATCAATCTGTCGGCCGCTGACAAAACTGCTGAACCGACCGTCTTGAGGCACTCTGGTTTCATCAATCTTCATCTCGGCCATAATCTTAATCCGGGTTAAAACCGGCTGCTGAACTGCTTCGGGCAAGAACAAAACCGAACCCAAGTCGCCGCCGATCCGATAACGAACCCGAAATCGGTTTTTTTCCGGCTCTAAATGAATATCAGAAGCTTTTTGGCTAACCGCATTCTTCAAGATATCAGAAACTAATTTAATTACCGGCGCCTCCTCAAACCCTTCAGTGATTTTTTCATCAAGATTAATTAATTTTCTCTGCCCGCCAAAACTCCGGGAAATTCCTTCAGCTTGTTTTTTTAAAACCGCTAAGGAGCCGGCTACTTCTTCGCCAAAACTGGTATAGCCCTGTCTTAATCGGGTAAAATCTTTGTTGCTGATCAAAAAAATCTTTAGATCAAGGCCCAAACCTTTGGCAATAAACTTAAGCGCTTGCTGGGCTTCAGAGTTTTCCGGATGAACCATGCCAACAAAAAGAGCTTTGCCGTCTTTTTGAAAAGCTAACATCTGGTAATGACGCGAAGACTCATAGGGGATTAAAAGCAAAACCTCCCGAGGAACCGTTTCATCATCAACAAAATTTTTCACTGGTAAACCAAAAATCTGGCTCTTAAGATCCAAGAGTTCTTGTTCGGCAACAAGGCTTTGTTCAATAATAAGGTCTTCCAGATTAACGCCTCGGGTATTGGCTTCTTTTTGTAAAATCTGAATTTGAGCTTGAGTCAGCAACCCTTTCTCAACTAAATTAGCAGCTAAATCTAATTTGGGCATTTTAAAAATTAAAGAAATGGATTAGGTTTTCCCAGTGGCGGAATTTCCAAAGGCAAAGGCGATTGTTCTTTTAATCGGCTGAAAACCGGATTGTTAACAATGCTATCGATGTCCAGATCCACTTCCTGTAAACGAATCAAGCCAGACTCTTTGGGAAAAATTTTATTAAAGATCAAAGAGGCTGGTCCGGTATCGGGTTTGGAAAAAATGAAATAAGCCAGCAAGAAAACAAAGATCGCAATTATAAATAAAATTACCGACAAAATTGAAGCTCGGGGTGATTTAAGATCAACTGACCTGAGTTTAAAACCTCGGGATGAGGATTTGGCTTGAGGCTGGGCTGGAATCGGGCGAGGGCTAACCGGCGAAGAAGGCTGGGCAACCGGCGGCCGAGGTGATTGGGGCTGATTAGAAATTTGTGGTGTTTGGGGTTCCATAAATAAAACTTAATAAAAACTAAGGTAAAGTAAATTGAGGTTTTTTAATTGAATAAGCTTCTAAATTAAGCTTGAAATTAAAAGTGGTCGCCTCGTCAAACTCACCGGTTTTTTTAACCGGGATAATTTCCAGATTTCTCACTTCAATTAATCTCAATTCGGTCTCAACGCCTTGGAGAAACTTTTTCATTCCTAAATAATTGCCCGCGCCGTCAAGAGTAATCGCTATTGGATAAGGCCCGGTTTCTTGTCCTGTCCCCGGAGCAGAAAATTCGCGCAGTTCAGAATTTTCAACCCGATCTGACTCCAAAACAGTAAAAGAAATATGGCTAAAGCCAACCTCATTTTCCTGGGCAATTGCCTCAAGGCTAACCAAAAGTTCAGGAATTTTTAAAGATGTTGGCAAAGCTTTTCCAACTAAACTAACTTGCTGGTCTAAGTTGTCAAACATCGCCAGTTGCTCTCTAAATTTTTGGATTAACTGATTAAGCCGCTTAACTACTGCTTGGCGTTCGGCCAGCTGAATTCTGATTTCACCAACGCTTTTCCATTGATTTACATCCAAGTGAAACAGTATATAAGCGCCGGCAAAGACAATCAAAATTCCCAAAATAAAAGAAATAAAAATTTGAAAAGAGTTTCTCATTATTTAATCAAAATTAAACTTTTACTAAAAGAGAGCTCCAGTTTAAAATTGAAGCTGTCGCCAACGTTGTTGATATCTCGCAGAACCACATCATTAATCTCCGGGTGCTGGGAAAAAGCCGCGGACTGAATGCTAATCTCTCTAAGATCGGGAGAGACTCCTTCTAAATAAAGAACATTATTTCTGGTGTCTAATTTCAAAGACCGAAAAGAAATATTCGGGTTCGTGTTGTTTTCCAAAAAATCAAATGCTGAAGAGACAAAATAATGTCCGGGCAAGAGTTTTTTCAAACCGCGGATCTGGGCATCTAAAGTAATCACTTTTTCAACTTCTTCCAGAGAAATCGAGGCAACCATATCTTGAATTTCCCGATCTAAAGACTTTATCTGGCTCTGGGCGACTTTAGCATAACCGGAAAGAAAAAGATAAAAAGCCAAAGCGACCAGCAGAAAAGCCAAGCTGCCAAAAATAAAGCTCTTGGGAACACCCAAATTTGATGAGGGTAAGCGTTTAGTTTTTGAAACTGAAGAAAAAGTTTTTGGCGCTTCCATATAACTATAAAATTATAACAGGCTCAATTTAATTATAATCCAAAAAGCAAAATAAAAATAGTTCAAGCCAACAGATTTATTTTTTAAAAACAGCTTATTGCCTTTTATTTATATTAAACAATCTTGAAGAAATGTCAAAGTCATTTCAGCACTTTTAGGCCCGCGCCTACCGCTGGAGAAAATTGGGCTTTAATCTCTTTTAAAACCGGCTCCAGATCCGGAGCATAACTAACCCGGGCAAACGGATTGCCTAATTCAACTGGCATGCCAAGCTCTTTTTGAAAATAATCTTTAATCCCAGGAGGCAAAGCTCCGCCGCCGCAAAGAATTGCTTTTTTAACTTCTCGTCTGGTTTTATCAGTATAGCGGGAACTAAGTTTTTTAATCTCGCTAATAATAAAATCCAACAACGGAGTTAAAAGCCCGGGCAGATACTGCTGTTCAGCGGTAATTAAGATGCCGTAATTCTTTTTTATCTCTTCTGCTTTAATTGGAGAGATATTCATCCCTCGGGCTATGGCCAGAGTTAAATCATTGCCCGCCATATCAATATCATGGGTTAAGCGGACATCTTTTTCATCAACCATAGAGATGCTGGTGGCTCGGGAACCAATATCAATTATTGCTGTTGTTGTCGAGTCATTACCAATCAAGGCTCGAGCAGTAGAAACAGATTCCAGCTCTAAAGCTTTCAAGCGCAGCCCGGCTAATTCCGCAATCCGATAATATTTATTGACTACATCTTGGGAAACCGCAATTAAAAGCACCTGGGCTCGGCCGGATAAAGAACTGGGCAAGGGATTCAAAACCTGCCAATCCAAGACCACCTCGCTTAAAGGAATCGGAACGTACTGTCGGGCCTCGTAAGGAATTACCTGATTAAACTCTTTTTCAGACACATTGGGCAGATCCATCACTGTCACAAAAGAAGAAAATGCCGGTAAAGAAAAAACTGCCTCTTTTACTGTCGGCCCCATTTTAACCAAAAGCTCTTTTAAAAGCGAGGCAGTCATCTCGTCAACAATTTTCAAGCCGCTGGTTTGAATCGCCGCGTTTTCCCTTTCCAGGTGGCCGAAATTCTCCAAAATCCCATAATTCTTAAGAGAAAGAACGCTGTCGCTTTTGTTCAGCTCAACCACCTTAATTGTAGTTGTGCCGATATCAATGCCAAGAACTGATGAATAGGGAATTAAGTAGCCTTTTAATTTTTCCCAGATAGATTTAAAATTTATTGATAGCATATCTTATTATAACGAATCTTTACTAATTTTAAAGTTCTGATGCTGGAATTTTTCTTCCCCAGTCAATGCTTTAACTGCGGCATTGCCAAAAATCGACAGACTAATCCGATCGGATTTTTCTGTTTTGCTTGTCAAGGCAAAATCAAGATTAACCGCTGGCTGTTTTGTCCTGTTTGCAACAAAAAAATTCCCCTTGGCCGGCAGTCTTGCCCAAGCCACTCCTCCCCCTTAACTTGCTTGGGGATAATGGGCTTTTATGCTGATCCGATTTTAAAGCAAGCAATCTGGAAATACAAATATGAGTTTATTGAAGAACTGGGTTTGCCTTTGGCTAACCTGCTTTTTGAATATTTCCAGCAGAGTTTTGCCCCAAAACTTAAGCCGGGCAAAAAAACCTGGCTGATTAGTTTTATCCCCTTAGCTAAAAAACGGGAGCGGTGGCGCGGTTTTAATCAGGCAGAGTTCTTAGCGGGAAATTTAAGCCAAAAAACCGGATTGGATTTAAAGAAAACTTTGGTTAGAGCCAAATTCAAAAAGCCGCAGATGAGGCTAAAAAATAAAGCTGAAAGATTGGCCAACATCCAAAATTGTTTTCGCATAATTAATCCGGAAGCAATTAAAAACAAGAACATTATTTTAGTTGATGACATCTCTGCTTCTGGAGCTACCTTGCAGGAAGCGGCTAAGATTCTTAAACAAGGCAAAGCGAAAAGAGTTTTCGGGTTGGTCTTGGCAAGAAACAGCTAATTCCTGTATGATTAAATAAGAGCTATGTCAAGAAAAACAGCTTATTTAATTATTGACTCTTTTTCTTTTTGGTTGAGCTTTGCGGTTTTAGCTTTGTGGCGCTGGCAGATTTATCCCGGCAGCGAGCTTTTTGCAAAACATCTTTTGCCTTTTTTGCTTATTTTTGTTCTAACCATCTTTATTTTTTATTCAATGGGGCTTTATGAAAACTTAAGCAATAGCGATTGGCTGGTTTCAGGATCTATTGGCTTAATGGTTTCGTTTCTAACGGCGACAGCATTTTTTTACTTTTACTCCCGATTTAACCCAATGATTACCCCTCGAGGCAGCTTGGTCTTGTTTTGGCTAATCTTCTGCTTTTTCAGCTTCAACCTTAGGGCTTTGGTTGAATCTTTAGTTTACAAAAAGACCAAACAAATAATCGGCTTGATTAAAAATCCTAAAAACAGTTTAATAATTAACAGCCTAAACCAAGCCAGCCAGCTTTACCAGTTCTCAATTTTAGAGATCCCTGAAACATTTTTAGAAAACCAAAATTCTTTGGAAGAGATGACCAAAAACCAGAGTATTAAAACTATTATTGGTTTTTCTGAAGCTCTTAGTTTAAGCCAGTTAAAATCTTTGAGCAATCTTAATCTGGAATTTTACAGCTTGGGAGCATTCTTTGAACAAAAACTAAAAAAATTAAATTTAGAGATAGCGGAAAAAACTTGGCTCTTGAGCTCAATTAGAAAACAGCCGCTGATTAGAGAAATAACAGAAAGAGGATTGGCTTTGGCTCTAATCCTAATTGCCTTGCCTGTCTGGCTGGCAATTATTTTGCTGGGGAAAGTTTTTTCGCCCGGGCCGATTTTTTTTAAACAAAAACGAATCGGCAAAAACGGAAAAATTTTCCAGCTTTATAAATTCAGAACTATGGTTAAGGATGCCGAAAAAGCCGGGGCCCAATGGGCAAAAACAGATGATCCGAGAATCACTTCCTGGGGCAAGATTATCCGCCAAACTCATCTGGACGAACTGCCACAATTAATCAACATTTTCAAAGGCGAAATGAGCTTTATCGGTCCTCGGCCGGAAAGACCTGAATTTGTCAAAGAATTAGAAGAAAAAATCCAGTTTTATTCTTTAAGGCATTTAATCAAACCCGGCTTGACCGGTTGGGCCCAGATTAATTATCCTTATGGCGCCTCAATTGAAGATGCCAAAAATAAGCTTGAGTTTGATCTGTTTTATCTGAAAAACCGGTCCTTATTCTTGGACCTTAAAATCTTGATTAAAACTTTCAGGTTTTTGTTTATTAATCTGTCTCGGGCTTGAGCCAAAAAAAGATTTAACATTATCTTGGACAAAAAGCCAACCGGCAATTAAAATCACAACCAACTGGCGCAGACGCAAAAGCAAAACCAAGCTTAAAGCAGTAGAGTCGCTGATTCCCAAAGAAGCGCCGGCAAGAAAAGCGCCGACTTCGCCAAAGCCAATCCCGCCAAAAACCGGCACGCTGTTAAAAAAGTTAATGGCCAAATAAAACATCGCCACCATTAAAAAATCTGACCAGACTCCAAGAAAAAGCAAGACCAGCCAGATCTGGGCTAGCTCCCAAACAAATCCCAGAATTGAAACCAGAAAACTTTTAACTAAATAAGTTTTTGACTCTTTAAGGAAAAACGAAATGCCATAATCAAAAAGCTTGATGTCTTCAAGCGTTTTTTCATCGGTATAGCAAACCACTGGGTTAACTGAACAAATTTTTTTAACGATCATTTCAGAAAACCAACCGCGCTGGAAAAATTTTCTCAAGAGCAAAATTAAAAAAGCAATAAACAAAACCATACCCGAACCAAAGATAAGCAAAGAGTGGTGCTGAAAACCAACAAGAGCAACATAAGCAAGCAGGCCGGCGCCAAAGAAGATATTGACAAACAAAACCGCGAAATAATCAAAAAACACCGAAGCAAAAGCGGCCGGAGTGGAAACTTCGGTTTTTTTTAATCTAATGGCTTTATAAGTTTCTCCGGAAACCTCAAAAGACGGGAAAATCAAAGAGATTGCCGCGGACCGAAAAACTAAACCAAGCAAATTTGCCAAAGACTTTTTGTAGCCATAACCGCGTAAAATCAGCTGCCAGCGCCAAGCCGCTAATCCCAAAACTAAAAAAACAAAGCCGAAAATTGCCGCCAGATTAAGCCAAAAAACCGAACTGATAGCTTTAATTATCTGATTAAAATCAGCGTACCAAAAAAGCAGGATAAAAAGAGACAAACCTAAAACTGCCAGCAAAACAAAAACAATCCGGTTAAAAACCCGACTGGAAAACCAGGCTTGGATTTTCTTAATCAACAAAAATATTTTCCTTAACATAATCTAAAAATTCCGGCTGAGAATTCTGCTTAAGCCAATACCACCATTCGATCCCCCAAAAATAAATTCGTTTAATCCGGGTTTTCCGAGCATACTCAAGATAATCAACAAATCGGTTAAAATCAAGCTCGGCAAACTGGTCTTCCGAAGACGTCTCGACTATCGGTTTATCCAGCCACGGCTCAAGCTGAAACTCTGTTACCATTATATCTTTTTTGAAAAATAAATTAAAAGCTTTGGCTTTGGTTTGGTAAAAAAGCGGCGGCAAAGGATAGTCTAAGCCAATCCGGGTAAACGGCAAAGAAACAAAAAACCGACGATAAACTGAAAAACCGACAATATCTCCGTAAATAAAGGACCTTAACCAGCTGTCTAATTCCCCGCTTGAAGTTACCACGATTGGTTTTGATGAAATTGATTTAATCGCGGCTAATTCTTTTTTGTAAAAATCTTTATCATAAGCCGGACATTTCCCATAAGCTAAAAACGGCTCATTCTCCACCTGCCAAAACTCTAAGGCGGACGAGTCTTTATACCTTGCCCCAATCAAAGAGATTAATTCTAAAATTTGTTCCTGCTGATTTTGACGACTTAACCCCGCAGCCCAATCAGGATAATGGCATTCAGGCCAGCGAGGCACTTTTTCTCCTAAAATTAAAGTAATCTTTGCCTGCCTTCTTTCTGTTTCCTGAATCTGGAAATCAAGTTCGGAAAAATCATACTCGTCTTTTTGCTTCTCAATCCTGTCCCAGTAAGCAATAACTCTTAAATATTTTGGCTTCAAATCATCTAAAATTTCTAAATAAAGCTGATTCGGCTCAAAACCAAACTCCTCTGCTTGCTTATAAGAATAAACAATTCCCGGTTCAAGAATCACTGGCTGGGAATAGTAAAAGCCGAGAAAAAAACTCGGCAAACCAAACACCAGCCACATCAAAACCGAAACAATGCCGCTGAAAAACTCGATCATTGAAGATATTATACCACCTATTAAAATAGATTTTAAAATCTAATAAAGTCTCACTTCCTTAATTAAGAAAACTAAAATCTCTCCGGTTTTAAACAGGAGAGATTTTAGGGATTAACTGCCAGCCCGGCTTAATTAGCTTGTTCTCTGGCCAGCATAATTTTCTTTTTCCAGTAAACCCGTCTGCCCAGCTGAAATCCAGAAAGCGACAAGGCGCCGGCAATTCCAGTAATCAAAGCAGTGATTGCGCTGACATCAGCGCCGGTATCAACTGCTGCGGCACCCAAAACCTGGCCTTGCTTGACCACCCAAACATTGGCAGTGTCAGAAACCTGGGAGGCGTTATTGCCAGAACCATAACCAGTATTAACTAACTGGGTCAAGCTCTGGGTGAAAAAAGCATTTGGTTCCAGTCTGGCCCGAAACTTAACTGTTTTAGTCTGGTTGGGTAAAAGATTGCCCAAATAAATCCCAGCTGAGGAAATAATTCCGTCTGGCGCCGCCACTCCATCTATGGTGGTGCTACCAGAAATATAAACTAAACCCGCGGGCAAACTGTCGCGCAGATAAACATTCTCAGCCGAGCTGGCGCCATAAGCAGTAATTGCCAGAGAAAATTCCACTTCCCGGCCCGGAATCATATAAAGGTTTTCATAATAATTAATTGAAGTGGTAATTGCCGGATCTCGGGCCAATTTACTGATAGACAAAGTTACTGGCACAGATTCTTGAATCACATAAGCAGTCACCGAATCAGACGCTGAACCATAACTATTTGAGCAAGTAATTGTATAAACATAGGTACCGACGCCAACATTATTTCTTGACTCTGAACCAGACAAACCCTTTGAACCAAACCAGGCATTGCCAGCAGAACAAATATTAGCATTAGTGCTGGTCCAGGATAAAGTGTAATAAGCCGGAGCGGTCAAAGTAATCGCGCCATCCTGACCGTTAATCTTTAAATCAACAGTCGGATAAACGATCTGGGAGCTAACATTAACAGTTACCGAATCAGTAGCAGAACCAACTGAATTGGAGCAAGTAATCGTGTAAGTATAACTGCCTTGAGAAACATTATTTCTTGACTCTGAACCGTTAATTGCTTTTGAACCAGACCAAGAGCCAGAAGCAGAACAAGTTTCAGCATTGGCGCTGGTCCAAGACAAAGTATAATCAGCTGGAGCGGTTAAGCTAACCGGACCATCAGAACCGTTAGCTTTAATATCAACTGTTGGAGGCTGAATTGATGGAGGAACATAAGAAAAAGCAATGAAAAAATCATTAAAATCTAAATCTCCGGACCATTCAGGAGAATCGCCCCAACACTGCCAAGAAATCACTGGTTCGCCTTCTAGGTTATTATTCACCCAGTTTACTTGATTGGAAACATCTATAATCGCATAATAACCGCCATTGCCATTAGGCAAACCGCTGCCGCATCGATTACCAGACTTGAGATCGTCCCAACCAACTACTGGACCGTCAACATCTTCAATATAAATCCCAACTTGATCGCCTTGATAAACATCTAAACCAGTATCAATAATCTTTTTGTCTCCAGAAAGAGAAAGGGTTTTGATGTTAACCCCGTCTCGGGTTAATTTAATGGTTGTGCCAAATCCTGCGCCATAAGTGCTATAAAACAAACGCAGTTCTCCGGCTTTGGGCATTGGGCCAAAAGCCGAGCCATTGGCATGATAGGAATAACCTAGAGCAGATAGCGGAACAACCAATAAACCCAGCACAATCCCAGAGAGAACAAACAAGCTGATTTTAGAGTTGAAAAGCTGTTTGATTTTTTGATAAATTTTTTTCATTTTTATAAGTCAATAATAACTTATTATACCATATTTTAACTACCCGGTCAAGAAGGTATAGGGGGCTTAAATTCTCGTTCCGGAGAATCGGAAAAACCGATAAGCAGTTATCGGTTTTTCCACCTATCGCCGATGCAACCTTTGGTTACATAACGGCGATTTCCTCGCCTACGCTCGGAATCGGAAAAACCGATAAGCAGTTATCGGTTTTTCCACCAACTGGTTTGCATCCAATAAACATTAGCTCCATGAGGAGGATAATTTTGGGCGCTGCCATCAAACGGTACATACCGACCAACGTCTTTTTGAGCATTATAGTACCAGTTTCCCCAATTATCTTTGCCCATAATTTCTTGCTTGGCATAAGCATTGGCCTTTTCGCTCAAAGTATTAACCCGATTTCTAATCTCTTCCATCCGTTCAGCCCCATGACCAAGAAAATTATTGATTTTAGCTAATTCCTGACAACGTTCTTTATTTTGCTTGAAATCAGATTCTTTATTGCAAAGGGCTTTTTCCTGGTTCTGATAAGCTCTTTTAGTTTGGAAATATTCTGCTTTCCACTGTAGCCTCAACTCCCTTTCTCTTTGTTTATTCAATTTCTCCGCCCTTTTTAAAGCAATTGCCTCTTCAACTGTTTTTCCGCCCTTTTTGGCCTCGACAGAAAACGGCACCAAGCTAAAAGCTGTCAAGATAAAAAAAGCGATTAAAATCTGTTTAGTTTTCATAAGGTCTTTATAATTTAATTTCTTTAATAATAGCATAAAAACATTCCTGCGTCAATAGAGGTGGCGCAGTTTTACTCCAAGCTAAAGTTTTAAATGATAATTCCTTTTATAAATGACTAATCACTTGCCTGCTGATGGCTTGTCCTGTTTAGCAATGACTTCATTTCCTAACTGGCGGAGGGTACAGGACTCGAACCTGTAAGGGCTTTCGCCCACGGCTTTTCGAGAGCCGCGCAATTGCCAATTCTGCCAACCCTCCAAAGTTTAACTTAATTTTAATTCTGTTCTTATTCTACCAATTTCTTTTTCAACTTGCTCGGGAATATAAATCGGTCTTAAATGCTGGCTGGGAAAATTAAACTCTGTTTTTGAAAAAACAATTCCTTGGGCTGGCTGACGCAGATAAGAGTCCAAAACTTTAGTTTTAACCTTGAAAACGCAGGACTTAAAATGCTTAACCGGATAAAACGGGTCAGCTAAAATTACCTTGTTATCCTCTTTGCCAAAAACAGAGACAACATGAGTGCCAGCGTCAAAATCCTGATATTGGCCGTCAAGCAAAACTTTAGGCCCTGACCCGGAATAATCAACTCCCTTATTTTCAAACAACTGCTCTAAAGTAAAGCGATTATTAACTGATAAAATAATCCCTGCTTTTTTATTGCCCATTTGTTCAAACAGCCATTCAACTGAAGGAAAATCAACCAAAGCTTGCCCTTTTAAATCAAAAAGTTTTAAAAAAGCAATCGCCGCATGATAATAAGCTTCGCTGGTTTTAGTAATCACTCGCCAGCCCTGATCATAAGGCGCTGACTGGTTAGTTTTGCCTTCAAAATGGAACGGCAGCATCAGTTGGTAAAAATCAGCCACTTTAAACTGGGTTTTTTCATTATCATTGCCAAAAACCCTTTTCTCCAAAACAAAGTTAATGCCCGTTGCTAAAGCGCTGGCCAAGCAAAGCTTAGCTCCAAGAGAATGGCCAGAAGCGGCTTTTAAAATATTCAGGGAATCCGGGCGCGGCACGGAAAAAAACTCGTCCAAAACCTGATGAGTTGATTCAGCTGACTGTAGCTGACTGATACAAAAATTTTCCAAGCTTTCTTCTAGGGCTAAATCCATCTGACAATTTTATTTTTTCTAAGCTTTGATTGTCCTTCTGTTTTAACAGCTCATTATCACACTAAGCCCCGAGCGAGGCGACTAATTCAATGTGGTGGACCTACGGGGAGTCGAACCCCGGACTCATCCATGCCATGGATGCGTGTTACCACTATACCATAGGCCCGTTGCCAAGAAATTCTTGGTCAATCACCTGAATGCCTGCCATTATATCATTGTAAACTTCAGCTGAAAAGTACTCTGTTTTACAAGTGCCTTTGTAGTTGTTTTTTCTTGAAGAGATATTTTTTGTTCTCGGATCTTTTTGGGTTTTGTAAAACTGGGTTTTGGGAATTTTAGTCAGCCGGCCCCAAAACAGCTCCAGCTTTTTCGCGCTTTGGTCAGCCCGGCAAAAAATTGTCACCCTAAATTTGGTTTTGTCTATCTGATAAGACTGGTTTAAGAGCTTTAAAAATAAACTAATTATCTTCGGATTAGAACTGCTTAACATCAAGGAGCTGCGCCGGCTCAAACTGCCTTGGGAAAAATAAAGAACTATCAAAGCCAGCTTAGCAACCTGATTGTTTCTTAACAGAGCTTTGGAGAATAAGTTGTTTCTAAAAAGCGAGTTTAGATATTCCTGGCGCCTTTTTTTATTTGCCTCAAGCGCGGCCAACCGGTTCTGGCTGGCAATCTGCTTGATTTTCCGATAATATTCCTTGGGCAAAGCAATGCCTTGGCACCAATAAGATAAAGTGCTTTTAGGGATTTCTTTTTTGAGTATCTGGCAGATCTCGGTATAAGTTTTGCCTTGGCGCCGCAGCTTAACCACCTGCTTTTTTAGTTCAGCTTGGACCATTTAATTTTATTGTAATCTTGAAGTTGTCAATGTTCAAGTTGTCAGTTCAGTTAAAAAATAAGCGGTTTTAAGCTATAATAAACTTGCCCCCCGTAGTTTAATGGATAAAACAGGTCCGTCCTAAGGACAAGCTGGGAGTTCGATTCTTCCCGGGGGGACTATGTTAATTAAATCTCCAATTCCCAATTTCTAATTTCCAAATAAATTCAAAATTACTGAAATTCAAAAAATATTTTTAAATTTTAGATTCTAAATTAATCTTGGGGCAGTAAAAAACGGCTCTGCGAGCCGCCTGAATTTTATTCTACCGCTTTAAAAGTTTTTTCGCTTTGGGATGTTTTGAGACAATTTTAAAAATATTCTCTGAAACTTTTTCCGGTTTTTGTTCACCATCAACAATATAAATATGTTTGGGAAATTTTTTTGCCAGCCATTGATAAGTCTGCCAAACTTGCTTTTTTTGCTTTTCTTTTTCAAAAAGCTGGAGCTCAAATCTTTCTTGGCTGATTCTTTTAAAACATTCCTTGGGAGAAACTTTTAACAAAATCGTAATATCCGGCAGAAAACAATATCGGTGCAGGCCTAACAGCCAATTTTTGTCAACATTAATAGAACCAAAGGCAACTGTTGACCATAAATACCGGTCAGAGATTAAAATGCTGCTATTTTTTAAGATTGGCGCAATTTCTCTGTCTAAATGATGTATCCGGTCAGCAACAAAAAGCAACTGAAGGCCTGCTGGAGACAATTGGTGAATCCCGGTTAGCGCTCCTCTGATTAAGCCGCCAATAATATTATCAGTTGGTTCTTTAGTGATAAAAACTTTTTTAACGGATTTTTTAAACAGCTCTCTTAGCAAATTAGCTTGGGTGGTTGCTCCGGAACCATCTAAACCCTCGATGTCAATAAACAACCCGGGATAGGGGTTGGACTTTAAAAGAATCTCTGCTTTTTTCTTTGCCATTTTGCCTCAATTGCTTCAATTATTCGATAGAACAGCCTGTCAAATGACCGGGTTAATTTTTGAGATTTTCCGCCAGAGGCGGATTCGCCTTTGGCGAAGATTTTTGATTTAATCTATAATCTCAATTCCCATGCTTCTGGCAGTGCCGGCAATGATTTTTTTTGCTTGGTCCAGATCTCTGGCATTCAAGTCTTCCATTTTTTTCTCGGCAATTTCGGCCAACTGCTTTTGGCTGATTTTGCCAACTTTTTTCTTGTTCGGCACGCCCGAACCCTTTTCCGCGCCAACTGCTTTTCTTAACAGATCCGAAGCCGGCGGAGTTTTCATAATAAAATCAAAGCTCCGGTCTTCATAGATTGTAATCACCACCGGGACAATCTCATTGCCACGATCTTGGGTGGCGGCATTGAATTTATTGACAAAATCGCCAATATTAACCCCGTGCTGGCCCAGAGCCGGACCCAAAGGCGGCGCCGGCGTCGCTTTGCCGGCCGGAATCTGAAGTTTAAGTTTTGTTTTAACCTGCTTCATAGATTTATTCAGTGATTAGTTATCTGTAATCAGTTATCTGTTTTCGATAAATACTTTATATAACCATAAATTCTTTTCATCAGCACAGTATACTGTTCGACTATTATAGCAATTTCTTCTTTCTTGACAAAGCCCTTTTCCCAACAGCAACTCAAATTTCCTTTTGTTTCTTCGGCTTCAGCTATGGCAATATTTCTAAGGATATGTGTTTTATTTTTTATGCTCCGCTTTGAGTATGCTTCAGCTATATTATTAGCGACTGCCGATGACGATCTTCTCAGTTGATCAACGCTTCTATATTTTTCATCTTTGGGAAATCCTTGTGTTATTTTATAAACTTCTATTTCTAGATTCTTTGCTAATTGATAAATCTCTAAATTTTCTAATCCTATAGGCATTATTACCACTTACTGATCACTGATCACTAATTACTAATTACTGATTACTGATTACTGATTACTAATTACTAATCACAGCTTCTTAATTTGTAAAAAATCCAGCTCGACCGGAGTTTCCCGGCCAAACATAGAGACCATCACCTTAACCTTGCCTTTTTCTTTATCTACCTCGCTTAATTTGCCTTCTTGGTCTTTAAACGGGCCATCAACAACCCTGACTAGGTCTCCGGGTTCGGCATCCATAACAAACTCTGGTTCGCCGGCTTCAATCTGCTTCAAGATATTGTCCATCTCGGCTTTATCAACCGGGATCGGGGTAATGCCCGAACCAACAAAGCCGGTTACCTGGGGCGTGTTTCTAACCACATACCAAGAATCGTCGGTGACAATCATTTCCACAAACACATAGCCGGGGTAAAGCTTTTCCTCAACAATGTTTTTTTTGCCCGCCTTGATTTTGACCTTTTCAACCTTTGGCACCAAAACATTAAAAATCTTGTCCCCCATATTAAAAGAAGCGATTCTCTGCTCCAGGTTTCTGGCCACGGCGTCTTCATAGCCGGAATAGGTATGAATCACATACCAGTTTTTTTCTTGGGGAAGCTGCTGTTTCGCCATAATGACTACTAATTTACTAATCTATACAAATATACTAATTCCTATTGACTGATAAAAATTTCTGATTCGTATATTCGTTTATTTGCGAGGATTCGTTATTCGTTGAGTTGGTTAACTTATCTTATAATAATCTGTTCAACTAATTGAAGGAAGCCGAAATCAAACAAGCCAAGAAAAGCGGCAACAATTCCGGAAAAGATAATAATAATAATCACATACCTGATAGTTTCTTGCTTGGTTGGCCAGGAAACTTTTTTAATCTCGGTTCTGGTTTCCTGAAGATAATTTTTAATTGAGTGAAAAAATCTCATATTCTTTTAATTATAATCATTATTTCCCAAAATTTGTATATTTGTAATTATTCGTACTTTCGTAATCTTGGGGTTTATAAAAAGGCCTCACGGCCTTATTAAAAATATACCAAAAATCTAACTATTGTCAAATGATACTTTAACCAAAAAGGGGTGACCAACTAAAAATTCCAGAAAATGCCAAGATCTGGGAAGAATCCCCAAACCCCAAGGAGACTAAGCAACTCTACTTAGGTAGAACCACCGGGGTCATAAAAGTTAAGGATCTTGGCAGAATAGGGTGGAATCACGTTATCGAAGTTACTGTGGACCTATAACCAAAACCCCTGACATTAAGTCAGGGGTTTTATTCATAATTCATAATTCCTTATTCCCTATTTAATCTTATGGTTTTCCTGATACCTTTTCATTGAGGCCAAAATCTCTTTTTGGGCTGAATCAGAGTTTTCCCAATCCTTAACCTCAACTTTTTTGCCTTGAAGCTCTTTGTAAACTTTAAAGTAGTGCTTAATCTCTTCCAATAAATGGGGGTTGAGCTCCTTCACTTCGTTCAAAGTTCTGATTTTTTGCCAGCGAGGATTATGTTCTTGAACAGCTAAAACTTTGTGGTCCCAACGTCCCGAATCAATCATATTTAACAAGCCAATCGGCCGGGCTTCAACCAAACAGCCGGGCACAACCGGTTCACTGCCCAAAACCAAAATATCCAAAGGATCGCCGTCTTGAGATAAAGTCTGGGGGATAAAACCATAATCAATCGGGCAGAAAACCGAAGAATACAAAGCCCGGTCTAAACGCAGCACCCCGAGCTTTTTATCCAGCTCATACTTGTTATTGCTGCCGCGAGGAATCTCAATCAAAGCATTAACTATTTCGGGCGCTTTTTCTCCAGCAGTGATTTTTTCAAAATCCTGAAACATGTTAAAAATTTATATTGGCTGGTTATAATATCAAAGATGTTTTTCAAAATCAATCTCTGATCAGTTGTTTGTTATTAGTTAGTGATTGTCAGCCAACATTAGACATCTATTTCTTTAACGAAACTGGCTTGAGACTGAATAAACTTTTTCCTTGGCAAAACTTCGCTGCCCATCAAAGAATCAAAAAGCTTATCTGCCTCAATCGCGTCTTCAATCGTGACTTTTTTAATCATTCGTTTTTCCGGATCCATGGTGGTTTCCCAAAGCTGCTCCGGATTCATCTCTCCTAAACCCTTGTAGCGCTGGATCGAGATGCCTTTGACCACTTCTCCTTCTGTTTCTATTTCTTGAATTTCCTCTGTCCCTGGTCTTTGAATCTCATCTTTAGCTTTTGATTTTTGGCTTTGTAATTCCTTAATAATCTTATCCCTTTCTTCATCGGAATAAGCGTATTCAACCAGCCTGCCTTTTTGCAAGCGGTATAAAGGCGGCTGGGCAATGTATAGATAACCGTTTTCAATCACCGGTTGGAAATAGCGGAAAAATAAAGTTAAAAGTAAAGTCTTAATATGGGCGCCGTCAACATCGGCATCGGTCATAATCACAACTTTGTGATAGCGAAGCTTGGACAGATTAAATTCTTGGGCAATAGCAGTGCCCAAAGCAACAATTAAAGATTTTATCTCTTCATTAGTCAGCATTTTTTCCATTCTGACTTTTTCCACATTAAGCGGCTTGCCGCGCAAAGGCAGAATCGCCTGGATTCTTCTGTCCCGGCCCTCCTTGGCCGAACCCCCAGCTGACTGTCCTTCAACAATAAACAACTCTGATTCTTCAGGATTTTTTGATTGACAATCAGCTAACTTGCCCGGCAAAGAAGCGCCCTCTAAAACCCCCTTTCTCAAAACCGACTCTTTGGCGGCTTTGGCAGCCAATCTGGCTCTGGCGGCTAAACCGGCTTTTTCAATAATTGCCTTGGCATCATCGCGATTTTTCTCTAAAAACTCTTTTAAGGCCGGACCGATAACTGCCTCAACCGCAGACCGAGCTTCGGGATTGCCTAATTTGGCTTTAGTCTGGCCTTCAAACTGCGGCTCTCTTAATTTAACCGAGATAATTGCCATCAAGCCCTCCCGGACATCGTCGCCGGTGAATCCATTTTCGCCGTTCAGTTTTTCTGCTTTGGCGTAATCATTAATCGCCCGGGTCAAGGCAGCCCGAAACCCGGTCAGATGCATCCCGCCTTCTCCGGTCCGGATATTGTTGGCAAAAGAAACTTCTAAAGACTGGACGTCATTAACATAGCCAAGCGCAACCTCAATCTCCATTGAATCAATCTCTTTTTCTACATAAAAAATATTCTCATGAAGCAGCTTCTGGCTGCCAATTAAATAGCGAAGCAAAGAAACAATCCCGCCTTCAAAATAAAAACTGTATTTTTCCGGCGACGCTTCCGGACTCCTCTCGTCAGTAAGATTAATCCTGGTTCCGGACTGAAGATAAGCCTGCTCCCGCAAATGATCAATCACTTTTTTAAAATCAAACTTTATCTCCGGAAACACTTCTGGATCCGGCTCAAAAACCACGGTCGTGCCGGTTTGGTTGCATCTGCCGGTTTTTTTGACTCCGGCTTTGGGCTTACCCCGCTGATATTCTTGGGTCCAAAGAAAATTATCCCGACAAACCTCGACTTTCAAATATTTTGATAAAGCATTAACCACAGAAACGCCCACTCCGTGCAAGCCTCCGGAGATTTTATAAGATTCGCCGCCGAACTTGCCGCCGGCATGCAAAGTGCACATCACGGTTTCCAAAGTTGATTTTTTAGTCTGGGGGTGTTTTTCCACCGGAATGCCCCGGCCATCGTCTTTAACAAAAACCTGATTCTCTGGCAAAAGCCGAATCTCAACATTATGAGCATAGCCAGCGAGCGCTTCGTCAAGTGAATTATGCACCATCACCGGGGCAAAACCACCGATAAAGTTTTCACTCCCGGGAATCGAAAGGTCATAAACCCAAGGGCGCTGATAACTGATTTCTTTGATTTTAACGACTCTAAGAACTCCTAAATCGGAATAAACGAATCTTTCCGCCGGGGACAAAAGAATAATTTTGTTTTGCTTTAATAATTGAAAAACTTTAGTTGTCGAGATGCCGCCTTGCCCACTACTAAATGCCCAGTGAGTCGGGCCGTCAAGACATTCTTGGGCAACTTCCTGATAGGGGAAATTATTAATATAAGAAGCGCTGGTCTGCCAGTAAAAATCAATCCTTTTTGAATAGAGTCGGCGGTTAAAATCTGCTCTTCTTGTTCTGCTCTTATAATTAAGCTCAATGCTCTCCTTTCTTACTTTATTAATTTCTGTAATTGAAAATGTCTTCCCCAAAGAAAATAAAAGATAGCTCAAGCCATCAATTAATTCCTGACTTGCTGAAGCAGCGGAAAATTTGGCCTTGTCATTGTCGTTGGGCCCGATATTATTGATTAAACACCGGGTGAATTTTTTTGAAGGATAGCCATCGCCGGCCAGATAAGCAATCAAATATCTTGCTCTTAGCTCCGGGCCCAGATTAAAGATTAACCAGGGAACATCTTTTTTGTGGCTGTTATCGCCGGTCTTAAATACTTTGCTGAAAACAAGGCTTATCAGCAAGGAATCTATCTGTAAAGTTACGGCGCTTTCATGGGCATAATGCGACTTTGCCTTATAGCTAAAAACTTTTTTAATTAACTCAATAGTATAATTAATTAACTCTGTTTCGTGGGCGCCAAAACTAAAAACAATCCGGTTTGTCTTGCCGCTAATATTTGTCCCTTCAGCGGCATAAATTCCAAGAAGCTCAATTAAATCTTTATTAACCGGAATAACCGGTTTTATCTTAAAAGCATCGTTTCTTTTGTCGCCCAAAAAACAACCGCTGAATTTGATTTGCTCCTCTCTGGATAAAGAACGGACAAAATTAAACGGCAAGTAATCATATCGCTTAAAGTCATAGAGAATATTTGACCAGCTCCGATTGGTTGATTTATTTTCAAGACTATTTTCTTGGCAGAATTTTTTTATTAATGGCTTGAACTCATTAGTCAAAATCTTTTTAACTCCATAGAGAAAAATTGACCCGGTTTCCGAAGCAGACAGTTTTAGCAATTCTTGAAAAAGGTTAATCTCGGTTAAATATTTTTCCGGTTCAATAAAATTCTTTGGCACAACAACATAATCCCCTTTCCCCAAATCAGCTCCTTTGATTGGAACAACCGCTCCGTTTTTTAGGGTAAAAAGCGAATGATAAGGAGTAATCTGAACTTTGCGATTATTTTGCAGGGTAATTTCATAGATTTTGCTATTAACTCGGTGACGGATTAAACTAGAGACGGGCCGCCAAGAAAGTTTTAGGCTTAGAGGGTCAAAGCTTAAAGCTTTAATATTAAAACCAGACCTCAAAGTTTCCATTGTCCCGCCCCTGTTTACTGCTTTGGGATTTTTCTCTATTGCTGAATCAATAATTTCTCCGATCTTTTTCAAAACTACCCGACCGCCTTCTTCAATCAATACCGGTGTTTCGTAAGTCAAACTATTGTCCACGACCTCCCAGATTAAGTGATGCAGGCCGTCAATTCCGGTTGAGCCAATATACATTCCCGGCCTTTTCCTGACCGGTTCCAGCCCCTCTAAAACATAAATGTCTTTGGCAGTATATGAGCCGGATTTTGGTTCTGATTTTGTTTTTTTTGTTAGTTTTTTTGCCATAATAATTATTTCAATTCAGCTTTAAATCTGTCTTTTAATTGTTTGATAATCTTCTTTTCCGATTTCTCCGCTTCCTCGCTGATTAAGGTCCGCTTTTCTGATTGGTAAACCACTCGGAAAGAAACTGATTTTTTATTATCAGGCAAATTATAAATGCCTAAAAATTTAATTTTTTTAACCAGCTTATCAATATTTGCCAAAGAGTCCAGAATTTCCTGCCAGTTGATTTGTTGGTTTAAAACCACGGTTAGGTCGCGGGTTATCGCCGGATAAGCCGGCAAGAATTGATATTTTGGCGGAACAATAAATCCTCTTTCTCCAACCAACTGGCTAAAGTCAAACTCAAATAAAACAATTTGCCTGTTGCCCAAACCCAGTTCGCGGCAAAGCCCGATTTTTAATTGGCCCAGATAACCGATTGGCTTGGCTTTTAATTTAACCATTAAACTTTTCCCGGATTCAAGAAATTCTATCTCTTTATTTTGGCTAAAGTTAAATCCGGTCTGTCCAGAAATCTCCAGCAGCTGTTCAGTTATGCCTTTAGCCAACAAAAACAAGTCCGGCTCTTTATTCCCGGCCAAAGCGCCCGCAAGCATTTTCGGCTGTTTGGGCAGATTGTCCTGGCCGTCAAATTCGCCCTGGCCGGGTTGAAAAACTCTGGTTAATTCAAAAATTTTAAACTGGTCAAAAAACCTTAAATTAGTTTCAATATTTTTTATCAAATTGGGAATTAAGCTCGGCTGGAGAAACCGGGTTTCTTCAGTTGGCGGATGGGCCAGTTCTAACAAGCGATTTTTAAAGCCCAATCGGTTTAAGATCTTCTCCTCTGCCCAAGGATAATTAAACACCTCGGTCATGCCGCAAGCCAAAGATAAGTAATTTTTAATTTTGCTCTCCAGATCAAACTCTAACTGATATTTAGCTTTTTCCAGATCAACCCTTTCAGTTTTTCCCTGAAGGTTATCATAACCATAGATTCTTGCCGCCTCTTCAATAATATCCTCTGAAGCAGAGATGTCGCCGGTCGAACGCCACCAAGGGACACTAACCTCAAGCTCTTGGTTTTTTAATCGCTTTACTCCAAAACCAAGTTTTTTCAGGGGCTGATCAATCTCTTGCTGGCGAAACTCCTGGCCGATTTTTTTCCCGATAAATGTATAGCTGGTTTTAATAATGTTAGGCTTGAAAACAAAAAAGTCTTTGCCGCTAATCTCAATAATTTTAGCTTGAGGCTGAAGCTGTTTGATTAATTCTAATGCCCGCTTCAAGCCTAATTCAGCCAAATAAGGATGAAGCCCTTTTTCAAATCTGATTGAGCTTTCAGTTTTTAAATCTAAAATTTGGGAGCCGCGCCTGATAACCATCGGATTAAAGTTGGCGCTCTCAAGGATAATTGATTGGGTTTGCCCGGTCACGCCGGTCTCTTCTCCGCCCATAATTCCAGCCAGAGCCACCGGTTTTCCCCTATTGGCAATCACTAATATATTTTTGTCGAGATCTCTCCCAACTCCATCAAGAGTTAAAATCTTTTCCCGGGATTTTGCCAAGCGGACAATAATCTCTGCTTGATTTTGGTTTTTGGATTTTGAAGCTTGTTTGTTATTTGGATTTGCTAATTTAGAATTTGCGCTTTTGATTTTTTCAAAATCAAAAGCATGGAGCGGCTGGCCCAGCTCAATCAAAACATAGTTGGTAATATCAACCAAATTATTAATCGGCCGAATTCCAACCGCAGCCAGCTCTTTTTTCAGCCAGGCCGGCGATTGGGCGATTTTAATATTCTCGATCTTAGCTGCCAGATAGCGGGGGCAAGCAGTTTTGTTAGCAATTGATATTTTTAAATCCGGCTTTTCCGGTTTTCTAAAGCCATCGAGCTTTAAACCAAGCAGTTTTAGTTTCAAACCAAAGATCGCGGCCAACTCCCTGGCCGCGCCATAATGAGACCAAAGATCAGGCCGATTAGTCAGGGATTTATTATCAATCTCAAAAACAAAATCATCTAAACCGACTACTCCTTGGGCTTTACCTTTAACCGGATAAGCCCTTTCCACCTCAACCGTGGCGCTGGTTAATCTTAACTTAACTTCCTCTGGCGCAATTGTTGAGGGAAAATTCAAATATTTTTTTAAAAGATTAAGACTTAAAAGCATAATAGATGATTAAAGAGTTTTAATTTATAAAGAATTTCTCATTCGGATGCGCCTATTTGTTAAGGCCATTCGGATACTCAAAATTGGTTTAAAAATCTCAGGTCTGCGGAGTGCATCAGCCGAATGTCATTAATTCCATATCTCATCATTGCCAATCGGTCCAGACCAATATTAATATAAAAACCCTGCCATTTATCCGGATCAATCTTGCCGGCGCGCAAAACATTCGGATGGGGCAAGCCGCCAGGCATCATCTCTACCCAACCGTCCCATTTACAAACTGAACAGCCTTTGCCTTTACAATTAAGGCATTTCATATCAATCTCAAAGCCGGGCTCAACAAACGGGAAAAAACCCGGCCGCATTCTTATCTCAACCTGCTTGCCAAAAACCCGCTCTAAAATCGTTTCCACCAGAATCTTGCCGCCGGCTAAAGAAATATCTTGATTTACAATCAGGGCTTCGTACTGGTAAAAACAGCGCTCGTGCCCGGCATCAGTGGCTTCGTTTCGAAAAGCCCGGCCCGGATAAACAAACCGAAACGGCGGTCGGTGAGTTTGCATATACCGAACGCTTAAACCGGTTAAATGCGGCCTTAAACAGAGTTTTTTCAATCCCTTTTCCTGAATTGCCTGTTTTAGCCAATAAGTATCCATTGATTCTCGGGCCGGATGATCAGGGGGAAAATTCATATAGTCAAACTCATAACCTTCGCTGGAAATCTCCGGGCCCTGATAAATCTCAAAGCCTAAAAACTTAAACGCGTCATTAAGTTCATTTTTTACTTGAGTAACCGGATGGAGCCTGCCAATTTCCGGTTTGATTCCGGGCAAACTAAGATCAAACTGAAGTTTTGAGCTTAATCCTTGGTTAAAGACAAGTGATTTCTCTAAATATTGTCTTTCCAGCTCTTTTTTTAACTGATTTGCTTTTGGCCCCAAAATCTTTCTCTGTTTTAAGGGTCTGTTAGCCAAACTTCGCAAAAACAAAGATAACTCGGATTTTCTGCTTAAAAATTTAACCTTCCAAGACTGCAAACTATTTTGGTCTTTGATTTTATCCAGCTCTCTTTCTGCTTGCTTTTTAAGGTTGTCTAAGTTCATTATTAAGTTTCTTAAAATTGCTTATTTATTTTGCAGCTCCTGATTCTTATTTTAACATTAAAACAGCAATTAAAAAAGCGCCTGAACAGGCGCTTTTTTAAAAATAAACTCGCCTGTTCAATAACAGTTTGAAAAATTAAAGCTAAAGAAAAATAAGCTCATCTTATTAATTTAATTATAAAGCCAGACTAAAAATTGTCAACTCGGATTGTATTGGATTTGTCGAAGAGTTATGGAGACGGGATTTGACTATAGATAATTCGCCTGGCGGCGAATTATCGCGGTTCGGCCTCACGACGTTCGCCTTACTGCGCCAACTCGCGCTTCGCCCCGGCTTCTAAAGCCTAACAAAACAAATAAATTTGCTTTGTCACTTTTAAGATGTTGCGGGGGCAGGATTTGAACCTGCAATCTCCTGGTTATGAGCCAGGCGAGATACCATTTCTCTACCCCGCTGTTTGAAAAGTATATAAAAAATAATCCAAAAGAGCAAGCCCCGTAAAAACGGGGCCGAATTTTTATTCGGCAGGCCCCGGCAACGAAAAAAGAACGTCCAAGGGCCTGCTTACAAGGAGGAATAAACAAGTATAATACAAAATAAAAACACCTTAAAGATTGTCAATCTCAACCGCAATAACTCCATCTTTTTCAAGCGCCACCCCTTTAGTCAACTTGCCGGTGGTAGTAAAAATTTTAAAGCCCAGGTTGGTTAATTCATCTATTTTTTCTTGATACCCGGAATTAACCCAGTAAAAATATGTTTGAGCCGAAATAATTCCGTTTTCCCCTTCTCTTGACCAAGACTTAATTGGACTGGAGCTGATGCCGTTAGCGGTTTTATTAAAAAGCTTGTATGGTTTCAGGTCCAGCTCTGCCGAGTTGGGATTATACATCTTAACAAAATCAGCATCGGCATTGCCCTCTAAACCAAACTGGACTTCAATTATCTGAACCGACATTAACTCTGTTGGCGCCGGAGAAGGAGTTGGGGCGATAGACAAAATGGGCGTTGGACTCGGCAATGGCGAGGGCGACAAGATTGGCATTGGGCTTGGAGACAGAATTAAAGACGGGCTAGGCAAAATGCTCGGGGAAGGAACTAAAATCGGACTTGGATTCATTGCCGCAGGAGAAGAAGAGGGATGAACAGAGTAGATATTGGGCTGAATAAAGCCGTTGTTTTGAAAAGAATTTTGCGGAGTTGGAAAAGAAACAGAAAAATCGTTTTGATTATTATTGGTGTCTGTTTCAGAGATTCGACTAACGCTTAAATCCTTCCCTGGTGCCAAACAGCTGATTGACTCATAATCAAACGCTTGGCCGCAACCCAGTAAATCCACCAGCCGCGCTTCTGAATCAAACAAGTAAATCGCATTATTTTCTGCCAAAGAATAGCCAGCGCTAGACCAAACTAAATCAGCGCTCAACCCGGCCGCAACATCAGGATGAGAGATTAGAAAATATCCTCGACTCGGAATCGCTCCGGAAAATTTTTGAGAAAAAACCAAAACCGAATCTGCGCCGGATTCGGTTCTTTTTCTTAATTCCCAGCCAGTTAAATCAACAGAAAAATCATTCGGATTATAAAGCTCAACAAATTCATACTTAGAATTGTCTTTGCGACCAAACAGAACTTCAGAGATTAAAACCTTAACAAAAGGCGCTTGAGTTTTTTCTTCTGGATCAGCTGGTTCAAAAGAATATGGCGCCAAGCTCGGCAGGACCAAGATTGAATCTGATGAAGCCGGCTGATTCTGATTGAAAACAATATCTGAATTAGCTTGGCTATCAACTTGAGGCAGAATTTTGGCTAAAAGGCCTTGAGACCGGACTGGGCTGGAATTAGCTTCATTCACAGGATTGGCAACAGCGGTTTCTGAAGGTAAAGTTTTTTCAAGTTTAACCGGCGAATTTAACAACTCTCTAAAATTCGGGCTAAAAACAACCAAGCTAACAAAACTTAAAACCATTAAAGCTCCGGCAACAACAAAAGTGATATTGCCAAATCCAAAAAGGTGTTTGCCGATGAATAATTGCTTCATGCAAATAAACAAATGCGCGGATTATCTCTATAAAATCTATAGAAACTCATAATAATTTATTGCCGTTCGTTTATTCGTAAATTCGCAATAAGTTCGTTATTCACCGCTTCAGATTACAAAATTGATTATTTTGTCTTTGACAAAGATTGTTTTTTTGATTTTTCTTTTGTCAAGCCATTTAGCCGCCTTGTCCGAAGCTAAAGCTTTTTTGATTACTTCAGCTTGAGTTGAACTTGCCGGCACGGTCAGGGTGTCGCGGAGCTTGCCGTTAACCTGAACCGCATAAACTATTTTTTCTGCTTTAACCAAATCCCGGCTGTATTTGGGCCAAGCCTGCAGCTCTATTCTGACTCGAGAAAACTTAGACCAAACTTCAGAGCTTAGGTACGGAGCAAACGGATACAAAAGCAAAATAAAAGTTTTTAGATAAGTCTCGGTTGATTTTTTAGAGAGCTCGTTTTTGTTGCTTGTTAAAGAATTCAAAAACTCCATCAAGCCGGCAATTGCGGTGTTGAACTGCATTGCCTCTATGTCTTCGGTCACCTTTTTGATTGTTTGATGCAACAGCTGTTTAACTGATTTTTCAGTTTTTTTGTTTATTGCTTTGGCTGATTTGTTTTGTTGCCGCTTGCTCATCTCTTCAGCTAACAGCCAAACCCGGCTTAAAAACCGATAAACTCCGATGATGCCGTTAGTATCCCAGGGCTTAGGCATCTCTAACGGGCCCATAAACATCTCGTACATTCTCAAAGAATCAGCACCGTACTTTTCTATTACTTCATCAGGATTAACTACATTGCCTCTTGATTTAGACATTTTTTCATTGTCAGGGCCAAGAATTAAACCCTGATTCAGCAATTTGACAAACGGCTCTTTATTTGGCACTAAACCTAAATCATATAAAAACTTATGCCAAAACCGGGCATAGATTAAATGCCTGGCTGCATGTTCAATCCCGCCAACATAAAAATCAACTCCGCCGCTTTTTTGATGAGCAACCGGGTTAAACCAATACTTTAAGATTTTCCAGTCCCAAAATTTTTTCGCGTTTTTAGCTTTTAAGTTAAGCTGTTTTTTACCCAAGGCAAAAGCCAAATAATACCAGCATGACCCAGCCCAACCGGGCATAGTATTAGTTTCTCTGTTCGCCGAACCGCCGCACTTCGGACATTTAGTTTGAACCCAAGAATCAATATTGGCCAAAGGCGACTCACCGGTGCCGGTTGGCTCATAATATTTCACTTCAGGCAAAGTCAGAGGCAAGTCTTTTTCAGATAACGCCACCCAGCCTGGGTTCATAATTTCTCCTTTTGAAAATCCTTTATTCTTTATTCTTAATTCTTTATTCTTAATTCTTGCCGCACAGTGTTCGCAGAATACAAGCGGTATCGGCTCCCCCCAATATCTTTGCCGGTCAAAAACCCAATCTTCTAATTTATAATAAACCGCTTTTTTTGCGCCAATAAAATTAGCAATCTTGGCCGAAGCTTTTTCCGCGGAAACTCGATCAAACGGTCCGG
>JBFMGR010000008.1:39407-42350 GCA_040753135.1 Patescibacteria group bacterium
TCCCCCCAATATCTTTGCCGGTCAAAAACCCAATCTTCTAATTTATAATAAACCGCTTTTTTTGCGCCAATAAAATTAGCAATCTTGGCCGAAGCTTTTTCCGCGGAAACTCGATCAAACGGTCCGGAATTAATTAAAACACCCTCGCCTATATAGGCCCGATCTAATTGGTGCTTCTTGCCATCAGTTGAAATTACCTCAATTATCTCTAAGCCAAACTTCTGGGCAAAATCAAAATCCCGCTGGTCATGGGCCGGTACGCCCATTACTGCGCCCGTGCCATAACCCATCATCACATAATCAGCCACCCAGATCGGCACCCGCTTTTGATTCGCGGGATTAATCGCATAAGCACCGGTAAAAACTCCGGTTTTGTCTTTTTCTGCTTCTCGCTGGAGATCAGTTTTATTAACCGCTTCCTGGATATAATCTTTAACTTTAGCTTTTAAACCCTGGCTGGCAATCTCTTCTGCCAACGGATGTTCTGGCGCTAAAACTAAAAAGCTAACGCCAAAAATTGTGTCTAAGCGAGTGGTAAAGGTTTTAATTTTTTTCGCTTGGCCGGCAACCGCAAACTCAAATTCATAACCCAGGGATTTGCCGACCCAATTTTTTTGAATCTGCTTAACATTTTCCGGCCAATCTAATAACTTCAAATCTTCTAAAAGCCGGTCGGCATAATCAGTAATCTTCAAAACCCATTGGCGCATCGGTTTCCTTTCAATCAACGATTTACAGCGCTCGCATTTGCCGTCTTCTAAATCCTCGTTAGCCAAACCGGTTTTGCAGGACGGACACCAATTAATCGGCTTAACCGACTGATAAGCCAAACCGCGTTCAAACAGCTTTAAAAATATCCACTGGGTCCATTTATAATACTCCGGGTCGCAGGTGCTGATCTCCCTTTGCCAATCATAAGAAAAACCCAGTGCCTGCGCCTGCTTTTTAAATCGGTCAATATTTTTCTGGGTTGCTGCAGCTGGATGAAGCTTGCGCTGAATCGCATAATTCTCTGCCGGCAAACCGAAAGCGTCCCAACCCATTGGGTGAAGAACATTGAAGTTATTCAATCTTAAATAGCGAGAATAAATATCTGTCGCCGTATAACCTTCAGCATGGCCAACATGAAGCCCGTCTCCGGACGGATAAGGAAACATATCTAAAATATAAAACTTTTTTTTCTTGGAAAAATTTTTTGCCTGATGAGCCTGATAATTATTCTTTGCCCAGATTTTCTGCCATTTTTTTTCTATTTTTGAGTGATCGTACTTCATTATAAAAAGAGTTGTGGATAATGAATTATGAATCAAGCAAATTTGCTTGCCCTGCTTGTTCTTTTAATAAATCCTTTATTTTTTTTATTATTTTAGCACTAGATAAATCAGAGATAAAGCCGGCAGCATTAAAATGGCCGCCGCCGCCAAAAACTGAAGCGATTTGAGAAAGGTCAACAAAATTATCTCTTGAGCCGCGCAGCTCCCCCTTAACCAAGCCAGTTCTCTGTCTTGATAAAAGCAGAGAAATTTTGACTCCATCAACCAAGCTTATCTGCGCTGATAAGCGGCTATACAGATAACTAACTTCTGAATTATGCTCAACAGTTAAATAAGCCAAGCCCAAATCTTTAGCTATTTTTACTTTTCTCAAATACTTGCCAAACTTAATTAAGTCTTCAAAGCTAAGCCATTTTTTAGATAGATTTAAAAAATAAGAAAATTCTTCTTCAGAACGGATTAAATCTTTGAGCATTCTTAAGCGCTTTTGAGTCAAGGGATAATAACTAAATCCAGTGGTATCGCCAACCACTCCTAAAAGTAAGTAATAAGCAATTTTATCAGTCAGCTTCCAGCCAAGTTTTTTTATTAACTCGTAAACCATCTCTGCAACAGAGCAGTAATCAGAACTAATCCAAACAGTCTCGCCAAACTGGGTCTGAAGATTGTGATGATCAATTGAGATAACTATTGGCTTGTCTTTTTCAATGATTTTTCTGGCTTTTTTAGGCAGCCGGTCTTTATTGCCATAATCAATTAAAATCGCTAAATCAATGCGCTTAGCTTTACTGACTGCAGCAGATTTAGGCAGGTCGCTTTCAAAATCAAGCCAGATCTGCTCTTTAAATTCAGTCCCAAGAAAAACTTGCTTCTTTAGATCTTTTAAAAGAAAATAAAGTCCCAAACTACCACCAATGCTGTCAAAATCAGGGCCAATATGCCCGGAAACCAAGATTCTTTTTGATTTTTTTATCTGTTTTTCAATTGACTGAAAAATTTTTCTTTTAGTCAAGATTGGGTTTGTTGAGGGCGTTAGGCTGAAAAAATCTTTTCGCGTTTTCATAAGTAGTTTTAACTATCTCATCATAACTGATTTTTTTCACCCGGGCAATTTTTTCTGCCACTTTAAAAACATCCAAGGGCGTATTGCTTCGGATAAACGGGGAATCGGTTTCAATCAAAATTCTATCTTCAGGAACAAACTCAATTACCTTGTCATAATCGTCGGCCAAAGCAACCACTGAAGAAAAAGAAATGTACCCGCCTAATTCTAAAAATTTTTCTGCCTGGTTTTTTGTCCCGACAAAAAAATGCATCACAAAATTGTTAATTTTCTCTGCTTTCAGAATTTGATAAATCTCTTCATAGGCCTCACGACAATGAATAATTAACGGCTTCTGATATTTTTTTGCCAACTCAATCTGGCTTAAAAATAACTCTTGCTGATTTTGTTTCGCTTCCGGTGTCTTAGCGTAGAAATAATCCAGCCCGGTTTCACCAATCGCTTTAATAAAATCAGGATCAAGCTGATTGATTTTATTTTCCAGCGCCTCAATTTTGAGTTTAATTCCCCCAGTACCAGCGGCCTCTTCACAATGCAAACCAAAAGCGAAATAAATGTTTTCCGGATATTGCTTGGCTAATTCAATTCCCCCGCCCCAGTCTTCAG
>JBFMGR010000009.1 GCA_040753135.1 Patescibacteria group bacterium
AAAAAACTGGTTTCCCGATTGGCGGAGTGCCGGCTTTTGGCCACAAAACCTCGATTAAATACGTTTTTCTTGATAAAGATTTAAGCCGATACGAAAAAGTCTGGTCTGCGGCTGGCACGCCTTTTGCTATTTTTGAGATTTTAACAAAAGATTTAATTAGATTAGCTAGAGCAAAAGTTGCTGATATAAAAGTGATATAATATAAACAACATGAAGACGAAACAACAACTTAAAAAATACTTAAAACAACTCAATCCTGCTGGATTAAAAAACGCTAGGGTGACTAAGCAAATCAATCCGGAGAGAGCCAGTTATTTTACCTGGTTAGTTTATGATAAAGGTAAAAAATATCTAGTTAAAATTGCTAAACCTGATTTTGATAAAAAAGAAGCAATTGTCTTAGAATACAGTCTTCTTAAACACTTACAAAAAACCACGATTGCTCCAAAAGCATACTGGCTTGATCCGTCTCATTATCTAATTATTGAAGACTATCTAGAAGGTAAATGGCCGCATTCAGATCCGAAAAAAGAACCATCAGAAAAAGTTATTAAAGCAATGGCAAAGACTTTAGCCAGACTCCATAAAATTAAACCACCAAAAGAAATTGCTTTAAAACAACAGTCTTATCCCAAACCAGACGATTTTGAAAGAAAAATCAGAGAAATCGACAAGGGGAAATATGCTAAACCAATTCTGGATAAAACCGGATTTATAAAATTCGTTCCCCGAATAAAAAGATTTTTAAGCTTTGCTGAAAAAGCTTCACGCAGAAAACGCCAGGTTCTACTGCACAACAATACTTATTTGGTCAATTTTCTAATAGACAAGCAAAACAAGGCTCGGCTAATTGATTTTAAGGCAGCGGCAATTGGCGAACCAAGCTTTGATTTTGGTAATATTTTTGTCTGGATTGGCTGGAGAAAACCGGGTTATTATGAAAAATATAAAAATGTTTTCTTAAGAGAATACCAGCGTTATCATAAATATCCCGGCTTAGCTAAACTTTTTTCAATCCAGATGCTGGAAAGGGATGTTGCCTCTTTTACTTCAGAGCTAAAAATTGCCAATCAAATGAAAGTAAAATCAGCTGCGGTAAAATATCTAAAAAGCGCTAAGCCGGAGTGGCGTGTCGAACTAATCAAAAAACAACTTGAAGATTTCGGATTTTAAATTTTCATTATGAGCCAGAGACTTCCAGTGAGTGTATCTGCCGCGGTATTTATTGAAGATGACAAGGGAAGATTACTTCTTGTTCAGCAAGCCGCACCAGAGAAGGGAAATAAGTGGGGTCCGCCAGCTGGAGGAATGGAAGCTTTTGAAGATCCGCTTCAGGCTGCTAAGCGCGAAATTAGAGAAGAAATCGGAGTTGAGATAGAACTAATCAATTTAATTGGTATATATGTGGTTGAACGGGGAGAAGAATCCTTGGGCATAGGTTTTGTTTTTCGCGGCCGGATTGTAAATGGGACTATAACTCCTCGCCCTGATGAGATAAAAGATTATCGTTTTTTTGATAAAGAGGAACTTGATGAGCTGATTTCAATGCGGAGGGGTGAACTATACAAACCTGAATATAATTTATCTGGGATTAATGATTGGCTCAATGGTTCTTCGTATCCGCTTGAGGTAATTAAAAAGGTTAACAGACTCTTAAATTAAGACTTAAGAAGTATTTATATGACAATAACGTGCCAAAAATTAGCTGAAACTTCAGTACGAGGATGATTACTAGAAACCAAGCATTGGCTTTAATTCGCGAACACGTTAAAAATGAAAATATAGTCAAGCATATGCTCGCTGTTGAGGCGCTGATGGCCGGAGTTTATGACGAACTAAAAAACCGCGGCAGAACTGAACAAGAATTAGGCGGAACCAGAGAAGAATGGATGATGGCAGGATTGCTTCATGACGGTGATTACTGCGACGAGGTGCCAATGGCAGAGCAAGGAATCAAGATTACTCAATGGGCGCGTGAAAAAGGATATGAGATTCCAGAAAATGTCGCCCAGGCAATGGCGGCTCATAATTGGGATAATACCGGCGTTGAACCTAAAACTCTGATGGATTGGGCAATTTTTTGCGGCGATTCATTAACCGGTTTGATAGTTGCCGCAGCTTTAGTTCTGCCGTCTAAAAAAATCAATGATTTAACTGTTGAATCAGTTTTAAAGCGATTCAAAGAGCCGTCTTTTGCTCGCGGCACCAGAAGAGAAGAGATAAAAATGTGTCAAGAAAAACTTGACTTAACTCTTGAAGAATTTATCGGTATTGCTTTAAAATCAATGCAGATAATTGCCGATGATTTGGGATTATAAATCTTCTATGAAAAAACAGCCGTTTTTTTCTATCATTACCTGCGCCAAAAACAGCGAAAAATATCTGAAAGAATGCTTGGATTCTGTCGCCAAACAAACTTGGCGAGATTTTGAACATATTTTTATTGACGGGTATTCAATTGATAAAACTTTAGAAATTGTCAGCCAATATCAAAAAGAAAATCCCGACATCGCAATTAAACTAATCCAAGCAAAACCCAGAGGCATTGCTAATGCGATGAATCTGGGCGTTAAAAACTCGCGCGGAAAAATAATCCACGTTCTTCATTCCGATGATTATTATTATTCAGAAAAAAGCCTTCAAATCGCAGCTTATTATTTTCAAAAAAACAGCCAGACTAACTGGCTGGTTGGCAACAATATAGTCAGAATAAAAAACAAGGAGTTTGTTTGGGGTTGGTCAGAAATTTTACAAAAGCTTTACACTTTAAGTTCAATTTTTTACCATCCAAATATCTTTATGAAAAAGCAGATTTTTGATAACTGCGGGTTTTTTAATGAAACTTATAAAATTTGCATGGATTATGAGCATTGTTTGAGGGTTCTTAAACTTGAAAAACCAAGATTTGTCAGAGAAAACTTAGCTGTTTTCCGAATCCACAAACACAGCGCTTCTTCAGGGACAAATCCGAAAAACAAATTAATAATCATAAAAGAAAGGTTCAGAGCCGAGGCGGAAAATTCAGACACAATTAAAAAACCGCTGATGTTTTTGAAAAAAGAGTTAGCCAATTTTAAAAAATAAGCATTTTATTGTAAAAACCCGAAAAAATGGTAAAATTTAAGGATAAAATTAAGAATTAAATTAAAATGTTTAACGTCTTTAGAAAACAAGCAGAAACTCCGAGAATCCAAGAACTGGGTATAGAGATAGACTTGGATAAAGTATTAGAGGCGATCAAAAATGTTGGGCCAATTGAAATACAACCAGGTACTGGTTTATACAATTTTTTGCAAATCTTCAGAGGAGCAATATTAGATTATCCTCGCTGGATGGAAATCCCCAATAATCCCGGAAATATCTTTTTAAGATACCTTAATTACATAACAAACAATAGATTAGGAAAAAGACTAAAACAAATGCTTGAAAATAACGAAGATCCTGAAACAGTTAGCCAAGAATTGGGAGAGGATAAGGAAATTCTATCTGCCATAGCCCAATTTAACGCTGAATACAAAAAGTTCATGGAAGTAGGTAAAAGGAAATACGAAGAAGATTTATTAAAAATATAAAGCCCGTTTGTCACTTTATCCCGCCTCACAGCTTAATCGGTAAATCCGTCAGCTGACGGATTTTTAGAGCAGTTAAACTGGCCATTGGAAATTGGAAATTAGGAATTGGAAATTTTCAGTTATCCCCCCATAGCTCAATTGGTAGAGCAACAGCCTTTTAAGCTGGTGGTTGAAGGTTCGAGTCCTTCTGGGGGGACACGAACATAGTGAGTGTCCCCACAGAGCAAGCAAACTGCTTTGCTTGCGCAAGGACTCGAAAGTCGGAGCTTGTCTCGCTCCGCGAGACGCGAGACGGGGTCGCGAGGCGCCGAAGGCGAACTCGTGACCGAGTCCTTCTGGGGGGACACGAACATAGTGAGTGTCCCCACAGAGCAAGCAAACTGCTTTATGTTTTGTCCGATTTCTCGCGTCAGCGAGAAAATCAGCGATATTTCAAGCTGCGCCTGAATATTAACAAAAATGTTACGATCGTGAAATTTTTGTTAATAATTCTAAATAGTGATAATCTCTTGATGCCGATATATTTACAATGAATACGATTAAAAAACTCTATGAAGGCAGATTTGAACAAGATCTGGAAATGACATAAACACGTAAGCTGCCCTATATAAAAACTTCGTTTCAGTACAAGGCTGGCCCTTATTATTTTGTCCAGTGCCAAACAAAGCGTTGCGCAAATTTATTTGCACCAGCAATAGGTGAATACGAACAAAGTGAATGTTATCACTTTGTTTTTTGTTTGACCCGATTCTATATCTAACAAAAATAAACCGGAAAGCTTGATAATTAATCAGGTATTTTTTTCTCTTTGATAAGGAATCACCATCCTGGAAACCGCTTTGAATCTGGGCTTTTTATCCCCTTGACGGCTTAAAGAACTAAGGTGTTAATATTATATAAGGAGGTTTATTCCTGGTCAAAAGAATAAATAAAAAAAAAGACAAATAAAAAAGACATCTTTAACATTTAATTAAAACATTAAAACTATGTCTAAGAAATTTTTTAGTTTTTTGCAAAACAATTGGCCTGGTTTAACAATTTTATCTCTAACTATTTTGTTCGGCGCTTTTAGCGCTGTTTTGTTTTCTAATCAGGCGATAGTTATGGCGGTGGAGGAACCAACGCCATCACCAACACCGATGGGTTCGATTCGCGCTTTTAAATACTTCGATGCCAACGATAATCAATCTTATGATAATGACGACCGGCCTGTTCCTGGTTGGGAAATCTGTGTTGAGGAATATGACTGCGGCTATACCGGAGAAGACGGCTGGGTTTTGTTTGAGGGAATCCCGGTTGGAGAATATTCTGTCTGGGAAGAAGAACGGGATGGCTGGTATAACACCACTGATAATGAAGTATATATTGACTACTTAGAAGAAGGCGAAACAGAAGAAGTAAGTTTTGGCAATCGTCCTTATTTAGCCACAATTGAAGCGTATAAATTCAATGACAAAAACGGCAATGGCGAATGGGATAAAGGCGAAGACCCACTTTCTGGCTGGGAGATCTGCCTTGGAGTTGATTCGTTTAATCATGAATACGCTGAAGATACTTGGCTTTTCTTATATGGCGATACTGAAGAGGTCTGTAAAACCACAAATGAAAACGGCTATGCTTCTTGGCTAGTTTCACAATACGTAGCCTATTATTATCTTTGGGAAGAGACCCAGGAAGGCTGGTTCCAGACTTTTCCTTATTATGGCAATGGTTATTATGTTGAGGTAGAAGGGGATGTCTATTATTACGATGGTTATGACGAAGAGGAGTTTGAAGCCGCTTATTTTGGCAACACTCAACCAGCAATCTATGCGTTTAAATTCTGGGATAAAGACGGCAATGGCGAACAAGATGAGTATTGGACCGGCGAATGGTATTTTGATGGCGAGGAATGGGATAAAATTTATCAAGAAGAGCCGCCGATTCCCGGCTGGCAGATCTGCTTGGTTAATGAAGATGATATTGATTGGGAAGAACTAATAAATATTTACGAAACTCAGTATGGTCATCATCCTCGAGAAGATTTTGATTCAGAGATTGCCTTTATCTATTTTATGGCTGCTAACGGCCATCTGGAAGCTGATTGTCGCTTGACTGATGAACAAGGTTGGAGTTCATGGACAGGACTTGCTAGTGGAAACTATCTGGTCTTAGAAGAAAGACGGGAGAACTGGCTTCCCACTAATCCTGAAGACGGTTATGCAGAAGCATGGATTAATGAAGAAAATTATTCCGAAACAATTTATTTCGGCAATAGTTTGCCAAGTATTTATGTATTCAAATTTTGGGACAAAAACCAGAATGGCGAACGCGATTTGGTTTGGTACGAAGAAGATGATGAAGAATGGGCCGAGCTTGAGCCGGCTCTTCCGGGCTGGGAAATCTGCCTTTACTCTGAAGAAGACGAACTGGTTTCCTGTCAGACCACTGATGAAACTGGCTGGGTTTCTTGGTCTGGTTTAGAACCCGGAGGTTATGCAGTTTCAGAACAAAATGAGCTTGAAAGACGTCAAGTTTGGTATCCAACTAATTCAGAAGATGGTGTTTTGTGGATAGGACTTGACTGGGGAGAATTTACTCAAATGATTGAACTTGGCAATGACACCGGCATAATCACAGCGAAAAAATACTTTGGCGAGGAAGATTGGAGTGTTTATGGCTGGGAAATCTGCCTTTCTCGCTGGGACTCGGACAAAGATGACTGGCTGCTTCTTGGATGTAAAGATACAGATATAAGCGGCATCGCTCAATGGACCGAACTTGCAGAAGGCGAATATCGTATTACTGAAGAAGAACGTGACGGCTGGGAAATCTGGGAAGATCCCGAACAATATGTTGAATTGAATTGGGGCGATGAAGACACGGTTTATTTTTATAACTGGATTTATGACCAGACCCCGCCCGAATCTTCGTTTGACGACCCGATGGATCACGAAGTTATAGATACTGAAATTGTTAGCTTAAATCTTTCTGGTAGTTCAGTTGACCCACTTATGCCTGTTGATGATGAGCTGGGGGCTTCTGGGGTTAGAAGCGCTGAACTGCGCTGGTGGCAATTAGAAGAACCTGAAGAATTTGAAAATTATCCCGCAGAAAGCTTTTTTGATGTTTTTTATGAATTAAGCTGTTCGCCTGGAGAGATTGAGCCGGAAATTGTTGCTTTGAATCTGACCAGCGTTGATCCAAATACAGCTTTATGGAATTATTCCTGGACTCCGCCTTCACCAGGCATTTATTGCTTTGAAACCAGCGCCACAGACAACGCTGGCAACACAGAAAACACTGCTATTGCCGGGCCGCTTGCTTATATTCCTAGGGTGGAAATTTCTGAAGAATCTTCAAGCCCAACTGATACCAGCATTATTGTCAGATGGGAAACCGACCATCCGGCAACAAGCCGAGTCATTTACGACACGGTTTCTCACGAAACGTTAACCGAATGGCCAAATTACGGTTATGCGTTTTCCACCCCTGAAATCGACATTGATTCAAAAGTTACTTCACATTTGGTCACTGTTGACGGCTTAGCCCCGGACACGACTTATTATTACCGGACAGTTTCTGTTGGTTCACCGGTATCAGTTGGTGATGAGCAAACCACTACCACCACTGGCCCGGCGCCAAATACAGGTTCTGGAAGCGGCGGTGGCGGTGGCGGTGGGACTCCATTTACTCCGCCCCCAACACCCCCGGCGCCGCCAACACCGACTGGCGGCGGCACTGGCGGGCAAGTTCTGGGCGCGGCCACAACCACTTTCCAATTCTTGAATAATTTAAGCTTTGGCATGAGCCTGGCTCCCGATGTGGCAGAACTGCAAAAACGTTTGCAAGCAGAGGGATTGTTTGACGGACCGATCACTGGATATTTTGGCCCCTTAACATTGTCCGCTGTTAAAGCTTATCAGCAAAAATACGGCATCAGCCCGATTAGCGGTTATGTTGGCCCAATCACGCGCGGCCACTTAAATGGCGGAGTTGTTGCCGGAGTAAGCGTAATGGATGAAGCAGCTCGGCAAGCGTTAATTCAACAGCTGTTAGCCCAACTGCTCCAGCTGTTTGCTGAATTACAGCGCCTGCTGGCAGAAAGAATGAATCAGTAAAAGCACAGAAACACCGCTCTTTAAAGAAAGAGCGGTGTTTCTTTTTTGCCTAATTTAATATTTTATTGTAAAATAAGGGTCATTTTACAGATTTATGTTTTCCCAATTCATCAACGAATCTAAAAAAGCCAGAAAAATCCTGATTTTGATATTTTTGCTGACTTTGACTGCCGGCATTTTTGCTTATCCGGATTTTTATAATCAAGGAGCGAATTTGATTAACAAAAAATTCGGTTTGGAAAACAAACGACTTCAACTGCCAATTTTCCAGCCCAAACCGTTCCGTTTTGGTTTGGATATTGCCGGCGGCACTGCTTTAACTTATCAAACTGATGTTTCCGGAATCCCAGAAAAAGAACAATACTCGGCCTTGCAAGGATTAAAAGATGTGATTGAAAGGCGAGTTAATTTGTTCGGAGCCGAAGAGCCGCGGATAGAAATTACCAAATCGGAAAATGAATGGCGCTTGATTGTTGAGCTGGCCGGAATCAAAGACATTAATCAAGCGATTCGGGCAATTGGCCAAACTCCGTTTTTAGAATTTAAGCTGGAACGAACAGAGGCAGAAACCAATGAAATTTTAGAAAAACAAAAGCAAGAAGAAAGATTCGGAGAAGACCCTTATTTTGCTTCCACCCTTTTAACCGGCAGATACCTTAATAAAGCCGAGATTCAGTTTGACCAAACCTCTTATGCCCCGGTGGTTTTGCTTCGGTTTAACCAAGAAGGAGCAGAAATTTTTGAACAGATAACTAAAGACAATGTCGGCAGAAGAATCGCGATTTATATTGACGGATTCCCAATCAGCGCGCCAATGGTTCAGGAGCCAATCACTGACGGCAATGCCCAGATTACCGGCCAGTTTAGCGTTGAACAAGCCAAAGCCCTGACGCAAAACCTAAACCAAGGCGCTCTGCCGGTGCCAATTGAACTAATCTCCCAAAGAACAGTTGGTGGCATTCTGGGCTTCCAAGAGCTGGATAAAAGCGTTAAAGCCGGGATTATCGGCTTTATCATTATCAGCGTTTTTATGATTCTTATTTACCGATTGGGCGGGTTTTTCTCGGTTATTGCTTTGCTTGTTTATGCGCCTTTGGTTTTAGCGGTTTTCAAAATTATTCCGGTTACCTTAACTTTGGCCGGAATCGCCGGATTTATCCTGTCAATCGGCATGGCGGTTGATGCCAATATTTTGATTCTTGAAAGAATTAAAGAAGAATTAAAGCAGGGCAGGGAAGTTGGCAATGCCATAAAAGAAGGATTTTTGCGCGCCTGGCCGTCAATCCGAGACTCTAATATCAGCACCATTATCACCAGCTTGATTCTTTATTATTTTACTGCCAGCGTGGTTAAGGGCTTTGCCCTGACCTTGCTGGTTGGCGTTTTAATTAGCATGTTTTCAGCAATCTTTGTTTCTCGGACTTTAATCTTGGCTTTTATGCGCCAAAAGGGAATTAACCAAAAGCTTTGGTTTAAGGTATAAATCCATAATTCATGCTTCATAATTCATAATTCATGAGAAACATTATTGCTAAACGAAAAATATTTTACTTTATCTCCGGCTTTTCAATCTTAGCCAGTATTTTTGCTTTAGTTTCTTGGGGGTTAAAACCGGGGATTGACTTTTTGGGCGGAACACTCTGGGAGTTTAGATTCAGCCAAGAAATTGAAAAATTCAAAATAGAAGAGGTTTTAAAGAATAATCTTGGCGGAGAGATTATTGTCCAAGAATCAACTGATGCCGTTTTCACCATCAGAACTAAAGAATTGGACGAACCAACTCATCAGCAACTAATCCAGCAGATCAAAACCATTGATTCAAGCTTTAATGAGCTAAGATTTGAGACTATCGGCCCGACTGTTGGCAAAACCCTTCAAAGAAAATCTTTTCAAGCAATTGTCTTAGCTGTTTTCGCCATCTCTCTTTATATCACTTATGCTTTCAGAAAGGCTTCGCATCCGGTCAGTTCTTGGAAATACGGTTTAGCGACAATCTTTACCTTGTTCCACGACCTGATTATTCCTTTGGGCGTTTTTGCCTATCTGGGCAGATTCAAAAATGTTGAGATAGACACTAACTTTGTGGTGGCAATGCTGGTAATTATGGGTTTTTCAGTCCATGACACGATTGTTGTTTTTGACCGAATTAGGGAAAAACTGAAAACTCTTGGCGGCAAAAACTTTATTGAACTGGTTAATCTTGGCTTGAATGAAACTTTAGTCAGGTCAATCAACACCTCCTTAACCGCGATTCTGGCCTTGTTGGCGCTTTATCTCTGGGGCAGTTATACTCTAAAGTGGTTTATTCTGGCAATGATAATTGGCATTGCCACCGGCACCTATTCCTCAATTGCCGTAGCCAGTCCGATTATTGTTGAGCTCTGGCAATTTCAGCAAAAAAGAAGATAACTCAGCTTCCCAAAATCCCACTTCTATACTCTAGAGTATAGAAGTAGAGAAATTTACCAAGTTATCAAAAGTTATCAAGGGGAACAATTTATCAATCGGTTAAAAGGTTAAAAACTGAAATGGTCATAAATTCCGGTTGTGATATTTTTCGCTGTCAGTTAAAATAGGTTATGCGCGCTCACTCTTCGGACAAATGGCTAATCGGCCTTTTAATCGCTTTTGTTTTGCTTGGTTTGTTTATGGTTTTCAACGCTTCGTCAACCCGAGCGTTAATCGTCAAAAACGACCCGTTTTTTTATTTTAAAAAACAGCTGGCTTATCTGGGCCTTGGCCTAATCGGCTTTTGGCTGGCTTTCAAGATTAAACACAAGCTCTGGCAAAAGTTTTCTTTTTTAATCTTGGTTTTGGGCTTTGGCTTAATCAGCGCAGTTTTTATTCCCGGGATCGGTTCCACCCTGCAGGGAGCAACTCGCTGGCTTAATCTTGGCCCGGTTTCAATCCAGCCGGCGGAGTTTTTCAAAATTTCTTTAATCATCTATTTAGCTTCCTTTTTTTCAAAAAGGCAGGCGCCGACAAAAATCAATAGTTTTTTAGAAACCGCTTTGCCGTTTCTGGTTATTTTAGGATTATTCGGCGGCATTCTGCTCAGCCAAAAGTCTTTTGGCATGTTAGCGATTATCACCGGCATTGCTTTGGCAATTTATTTTGCTTCAGGGGTGTCTTTAAAAAACCTTTTTCAGCTTGCCGTTCCTTTAGCCTTAATTATGATTTTCTTTCTTTTATCCGCGCCTTATCGGGTGGAAAGATTAAAAACTTTTTTACAGCCGGAACAAGACCCTTTGGGTAGCGGCTACCAAATCAACCAAGCGTTAATCAGCATCGGCTCTGGCGGAATCAGCGGAGTTGGCCTGGGTCATTCCCGACAAAAATTCAATTTTTTGCCGGAAACAATGGGGGATTCAATTTTTGCTATCTGGGCTGAAGAAACCGGATTTATCGGCAGCGCCGGCTTATTAACCTTGATTGGCATCTTCTTTATCCGCGGTTTCCGCATCTCAAGAATGAGCCGAGATATGTTTTCCAAACTCTTGGCTTTCGGCATCACTTTTGCGATTACTTTTCAATTCTTGTTCAATATTGCCGCCATCAGCAACCTAATTCCCTTGAGCGGAATTCCGTTACCGTTTTTCAGCTACGGCGGCTCGTCCTTAATCAGCACCTTAATTATGTACGGCGTCTTGCTTAATATCTCAAAATATACCGTTAAAACCAAAACATAGCCCCATGGTTTCATTGCTTCATTGTCTCATTGCTACATTGCTATGTCCTTTAAGATTGATGGTGGTTTTTAGCAATAATTCATAAATTAGCAAGATTCTATTGGGGATTGTCTCGCTTAGTGAGATCTGGCGCGGCCAGAGAAATTAAGAATTAAATTTGTGCTATACTTAAAAAAATGATTTTCAATTTTAATAAGAAAAAAATCAGATTTGTCTTAACTGGCGGCGGCACTGGCGGGCATTTATTCCCCTTGCTGGCAGTGGCAGAAAAAGCCCAACAATCCGCCCAAAACCAAAATCTTAGTTTAGAATTAAGCTATTTAGGCCCGGTTAAAGGCCCGTTTTCTTTTGACCCAAGAATTTTAGAGCAAAGAGGCATCAAAACCATTCCGATTATCAGCGAAAGCCCGGGTAATGCCAGCAATCCTTTAACTGCAGGTTTAAGTTTTTTAAAAGAATTTTTTGGCTTTTTACAATGCCTCTGGTACCTTTGGCTGATTATGCCGGATGCGGTTTTTTCCAAAGGCGGGTTCGGCTCTTTGCCGATTATTTTCGTTTCTTTCTTGTATCGAATTCCGGTAGTAATCCATGAATCAGATGTCATCCCGGGCCAAGCCAATCAGCTAAGCAAAAAATTTGCTTCCCGAATCGCGATTTCTTTTGAAAAATCAATCCAGTTTTTCCCGTTTGAAAAAACCGCCTTAACCGGCAACCCCATCAGAAATGCTTTTTTTGAAAAAACTGACCGGAAAAAAGCAATTGAGTTTTTCGGCTTTTCCCAAGAATTAAAAACGGTTTTCATTTCTGGCGGCTCCCAAGGGGCAAAAAAGCTCAATGACCTAACCCTTGATTCTTTGCCCCAGTTAATTGAAAATTATCAAGTAATCCACCAATGCGGCTCAAGAAACTACCCTGAAGTTTCCCGGGGCGCTGATTTTACCCTGAAGGGCCAAGAAAAACAAAAACAATCAAGATACAAACTATTCGGGTTTATGGATGAACAGGAAATAAAATCTGCTTATGCCGCGGCGGACTTGATTATTGCCCGGGCTGGCAGCGGCAGCATCTTTGAGATTTCTGCCCAAGCCAAACCGAGCATCTTAATTCCCTTATCAACCGCCGCCAAAGACCACCAGAGAGAAAACGCTTATGCTTATGCCAAAACCGGCGCCGCCATAGTTTTAGAAGAAAACAACTTAAAACCGCACATCTTTTTCGGCCAGATGGATTATCTGCTCAAGAACCAAGAAAAATTAAGGTCTATGTCTGAAGCCGCCAAAAGCTTTTCTAAACCTAAAGCCGCAGAAACAATTGCCAAAGAATTATTTGTTATTGCCGGCGCGTAAAAAATATGAACCCATCGGGTTATCAGCAAAAATTTGAAGGCCTAAACGGCAATGTCCGGGTCAGAATGGCGCCTTCGCCAACCGGCTACCTTCACATTGGCACTGCCAGAACCGCGCTTTTCAACTGGCTTTTCGCCCGATCTAAAGGCGGTAAATTTATCTTAAGAATTGAAGATACGGACAAAGAGCGGTCTAAGAAAAAATATGAAAAAAATATAATTGACGGCTTAAAATGGCTTGGTTTGGACTGGGACGAGGGCCCGGATATTGACGGCGATTACGGGCCTTATCGCCAATCAGAAAAAATTCCTGTTTACAAAAAATATTTAGAACAGCTTTTAAAAGAAGACAAAGCTTATTATTGTTTTTGCTCCAAAGAAGAATTAGAAGCGAGAAAACAAGATATGATTAGCCGGGGAGAAGCGCCGCGCTATGCCGGCACCTGCCGCAATCTGACTGAAAGAGAAATTCAACAAAACCTTAAACAAAAACTGCCTTTTGTGATTAGAATGAAAATGCCGAATGAGAAAATCAGTTTTAAAGATTTGATTAAGAGCGAAGCAAATTTTGACACCGGCTTATTCGGCGATTTAATCATTGCCAAAAGTTTGGAAGAGCCGCTTTATAACTTTACCGTTGTTATTGATGACCACGAAATGGAGATTACCCAAGTTATTCGCGGCGAAGACCATTTTACCAATACCCCCAAACAGATTGTTTTATATAACTTATTCGGCTGGCAGATTCCTGAATTTGCTCATTTGCCCTTAATATTGGGCCAAGACCGAGCTAAGCTTTCTAAAAGGCATGCGGTGCTTAGTTTGGATGATTATAAAAAACAGGGTTATCTTCCCGAAGCAATAATTAACTTTATTGCTTTGCTCGGCTGGCATCCGTCAGAAGACAAAGAGCTGTTCAGCTTAAACGAGCTTCAACAAGAATTTTCTTTAGGCCGAGTCCAAAAATCCGGCGCTGTGTTCAACTTGCCCAAGCTTGATTGGCTGAATAATTATTATCTAAAGCAAAAACCGATTTTGGAAACAGTTAAATTTTTACTGCCTTTTTATCTGGAGAAAAACATTTTAAAGCCGGCTAAAGAAAAAGATCTTTACCAGAACGAAGACAAAGAAGAATTCGGGCTAAGCTATCTCTCTAAAGCAATCAAATTAACTCTTGAAAAAAGCCAGAGCAGTTTAGGCGTCGTAGAGATGTCTAAATTGTTTTTTCAGGAGCCGGAATACGAAAAAGAACTGCTTTTCTGGAAACAGATAACAGAAACAGAAATCAGAACCTCTTTAGAACAAACTAAAGAAGTACTTTTGTCAATAGAAGAAAAAGAGTTTGCCGCTGATAAAATAGAGCAAAAACTAAGCCCGATCTATTCAGAAGACAGGGGAATGGTGCTCTGGCCCTTAAGGGTTGCCTTGTCCGGCTTGAAAGTTTCTCCCGGACCGCTTGAGATTGCCGAGATTTTAGGCAAGCAAAAAACAATTAGGCGGGTTGAAAAAGCAATAAAACTAATCGCGAATAATGCGAATTGAAAAAAGTAATAACGCGAATCAGCATCAGATGATTAAGGTTAAATCTAAACCAATTATTCTAACATTTTTGCTTATTGCTATTGCTGTTGGCTTAAATCTGCCAACCCAATTTTCTTACTCCCAATCAATTGACGAGCTGAAAAAAAGCATTGCTGAAAAAGAGCAGGAGATTGCTCGGTTAGAAGCAGAGGCGGAAAAATACCAAAACGAGATTGACAAAACCAGCTCTAAAGCAAAAACCTTAAACAGCGAAATCGCCAGAATCAATGCTGAAATTAACCAGCTAAAGAACAACATTGCTATTACCCAAAAAAAGATTGAGTCCGCCAGTTTTCAAATTCAAGAATTGAATCTAAATATTGATTATGCCGAGGCCCAGATTGAAGAAAACAAACAGGCATTAAGGGATTTAGTCCAGCAGCTTTACGAACTGGACTCAAAAAACCCGTTAATTATTCTGCTGGGAAACAAAAAAATTTCTGATGTGGTGGAAGAGTTCGCTTATCTGGACAACCTCCAGGAAAACCTAATTAACAAAACAAATTTCTTAAGGGCGTTAAAACAAGATTTAAACCAAAACTTAGCTGTTTCTGAAAAAACCAAAGAAAAATACAACACTCTGGCGCAGACTCTTAACGCCCAGCAAACAATTGCCGGCACAAAAAAACAAGAAAAGCAAACCGTTTTAACCGAAACAAAAAATCAGGAAAAAATTTATCAGCAGCTTTTAAACGAAACCGTGGAAAAACAAAAACAGATTGAAGCCGGGATTCGAGAACTGGAAAAAGAGTTAAGCGCCCAGCTAAATCCCCAAACCCTGCCTCAGGGCAAGCTGTTTATCTGGCCGGTGAATGGGGGATACTTAACCCAAGGTTTTGGCGAAGTGCCTTATGGCAGTATAACCAGACGATATTATTCGTTCCATAATGGCATTGATATCGGCGCCAAAACCGGCGTTGGCACGCCGATTTTGGCCGCGGCTGACGGCCGGGTTGAAGCAACCGGCAATAATGGCAAATACGCTTATGGCAAATGGCTGGCGATTAATCACGGCAATAACTTAATCACGCTTTACGCCCACTTGTCTTACATAGATGTTACCAAGGGCCAGTCAGTCAAGGCCGGCCAGATTGTTGGCTATATGGGCGCAACCGGTCTGGTCACCGGACCGCATCTGCATTTCACGGTTTACGCCGCGGATTCTTTCAGAACCGAGAACCGCTGGTTTGGCTTATTGCCTTTGGGCGCGCCGCTGGATCCGAACGATTACCTGTGAAAATTTCCAATTCCTAATTTCTAATTTCCGAAAACATTGAATATTAAATATTGAAAATTGAAAATTCATTGAAAATTGTAAATTAAAAATTGAGAATTTATAATAAAGTTATGTTTAAAAAAATTTTTCTCGTCTCATTACTAGGGATTGTTCTAGCTGGAAGCGCTCACGCTTTAACCTTGCGTGAGATTTTACAAAAGCCCTTGCCCAATGTGATTGATTTTATCAATAAAGTCATTGCTTTAGCTCAATGGCTTTGGTCAAAGATTGTTTATTGCGGCAATATTGTTTTGGACTGGACCTTAGACAATATTATTGCTTATATCTGGAAAGTTATTTTGTGGTTCTGGAATCTGACTAAAACCGCGTTTCTCAACGGCTGGCAGATGTTGGAAAACATTATCAAAGCATTGCTCGGCCAATCAGGCATTGACTGGGCCAATATCAAATGGCCATGGGAATGAAATTGTGCCTGCGCGCAATTTCATCCGATTCCGAGCAAAGCGAGGAAATTGCTGTTATGCCGCAAAACGGCATCAGCAATAGGTTGGGTAAATCAAAACAACGAATAATGAATTAAGAATTATGAATTAAGGAATATCCCAACGAATAGCGAATTTATACGAATTTACGAATAAACGAGTAAAATAATTCAAAATTCAAAAGGCAAAATGACAAATCAAAATGCAAAAAGATTTCAAAATTTAAACTTTTGAAAATTAGGAATTTTCTAGGGGTTATTCGTTGATAATGCTGAAAAATCCCATAATTCATAATTCATTATTCATGATTCAAAAAACCAAGCTTAAGAGATATTTCCCCTCCTTTACCTTATTGGAACTATTGATCGTCATTGGCATCTTGGCAGTCTTGGCCAGCGTCAGTTTTATTGCTTTAAATCCAGTGGAACAGCTAAGAAAAGCAAGAGATTCAAGGAGAATGGCAGATCTAAAATCACTTGATAATGCCCTGAAAATCTATGAATCCCAGGCTCTAAACGCTTATTTTGGCACCAGCACCTGGGTATACCTGTCTTTGCCCGATACAAGCTCTACCTGTGGTTCCTATGCCTTACCAACATTACCAACAGGATACAGCTATCACTGCGCCACCAGCGATAATCTAAGAAAAACTGATGGCTCTAGCTGGGTGCCTGTTAATTTTCAGTCCTTAACTATTGGTTCTCCTTTATCTGTTTTGCCAGTTGATCCCCAGAATAATCAGTCTAGTTACTATACCTATGTTTCCGGAGGGTCGTGGGAATTGACCGCTCAGTTTGAATCGGGTAAATATGCTGATCAGAAAGCTCAGGACGGTGGTCTGGATCCGGGGATGTACGAGATTGGGACGGACCTGACGCTGTCACCGTTCACGCATAAACTTTTTAGATACTGGGATTTTGAAGAAAGTTCTTGGACAAATAATTGTTCAACCAACACTGTACTTGATAAATCTGGGTATGACGGCCATGGAAAATCTTGTCCTAATAGTACTGGACCGACAACTCCGGTTTCGGGTAAGATTGGTAATGCTGTTAGCTTGGACGGAACTGAAGATTATATTGATATTCCTGATCTCAGTTTGGGTTCGGATGGCACGTACTCTAGTTTTACTTTATTGGCATGGGTTTATGCTAATAACAAAACACATCAAGTTATCTGGGGGGATAACCAGAATTCGTGCGATATGCTAGATTATTATGGAGTTGATATAAGGTTGGGCGCTGATACTAATTGTGCTGCGTGGTCTAGCACAAGGCCGTCTTACGGGGCGTGGCATCATCTTGTTCTTAGCGTAAATGATTCTACAACCGCGAAACTCTATCTTGACGGATCATTGGTTAGTCAAAAGGATATCTCTGGTTTTACGCAATATTGGGGGAACGGGAACGAGATTTTATCCTTCCTTGGAAGAGACTATTGCAGTGGTGGCGATTGCTGGCTGGATGGCATGTTAGATGAGGTTAGGATTTATACTCGTTCTTTGTCTGATGAGGAAGTTAAAGCAATCTATAATGCCACAAAATGAAAAGAGTATTAACTACTAAGCATAGAATAAGCCACAAATAACCAATATAATTTTTGATTTTCTTCGTCAGAAACGAATTTTAATAGATAATTTCTAATACAAAGTTAGAAAGCTAAAAACTAATAAACTAACACTAACAGGGTAATCAATTCTTTCTGATTTAAATTTTTAAATACTCTTTTAAGTGTTTCCCGGTGTACGATCGTTCACACAGAATGATATCCTTGGGTGTTCCTTGCACAACTATTTCTCCACCCATATCGCCACCTTCAGGGCCAAGATCAATAATCCAGTCTGCATCTTTAATCACCTCAAGATTATGTTCAATAATCAGCACCGTATTACCATTATCAACTAATCTATTCAACAACTTGAGTAATTTCTGGACATCTGCAAAATGAAGCCCGGAGGTTGGTTCATCTAAAATATAAAGCTCGCCTTTATTTTGCAGTTTACTTGCTAACTTTAGCCGCTGCCTCTCCCCACCAGATAAAGTATCAAGACTTTGCCCTATTTCTATATAATCTAAGCCGACATCAATAAGGGGCTGTAAACGCTCTTTAATATAGACGTCTTGAAAGAACTCTTTTGTTTCTACTGCAGTCATCTCCAAGATATCAGCAATATTTTCTCCCCGGTAAGTATATTGCAATGCCTCATCGCTATATCTTCTTCCATTACATTTATCACATTTCAAACGGACATCTCCTAAAAAATTCATATCCATATCAATTATTCCTAAACCGCGGCATTCTCTGCAGGAACCGCGGCTATTGTAGCTAAACATTGCCGCGCTAACATTAGTTTGTTTTGCAAAAAACCTACGTATCTCATCAAATACTCCAGCATAAGTCCCGATACATCCACGTTTATTACTGCCAATAACTCCTTGACCAATAAGAACCGCTTTATTTGGATGTTGGTCAATAATAACGTCAACTAATGAACTTTTACCCGAGCCAGAAACCCCGGTCAAACACGTCAAAAGTCCGATAGGAATATCTACATCAAAATTCTTCAAATTATTCTTACTTGCTTTTTTAATGCAAAGATTTCCTTTTGATTTACGTGCCACAACCCGGCGGGGAGCCTTTTTATCAATAAGATAGGGAAGAGTAATAGAATCTTCACTTTTTAAAAACTCTTCTTTAGTTCCATCAAAAATTATCCGGCCGCCCATCCTGCCACCACCAGGACCAAGTTCAATAATATAATCAGAATTATTGATTATATCTGCATCATGTTCTACTACTAAAACCGTGTTATCTGTGTCTCGCAGATGTTTTAAGTTATTAATTACCGTATTCACATCTTTAGGGTGCAAGCCAGCGCTTGGCTCATCAAGGACATAAATTGCTTCAACCAAATCACACCCGAGCTGACGAGCCATCTTAACTCGCTGCGCTTCTCCTCCGGATAAAGTGTCCGTGGCCCTGTTTAATGATAAGTAACCAACGCCAGAATCAATCAGATATTGAAGCTGTTCTATTATTCTGGGTTTAATAATCGCAGCATTGCGATGGCCAATGTTTTTCACAAATCCGAGAGACTTGTATATTGACATCTCCGCCACCTCGCCAATATTTAAACCATTTAATCTTACTTCTAGAGATTCTTTTTTAAGCCGCCGACCTTGACACAGAGGACATTGGACAAAATCAAAAAAAGTCAGGTCTGTCTTTGTTGGGCCGCGATGAACGTTTGTATTACGATTCATAATGTGTGTTACCAAACCAGAAAATGTCCACTTAATAACCTGATCACCTCTATATTTTACTAATTGTTTGGGCGCATACAAAAGCTTATTCAATTCCTCTTTTGTGAAATCTTTTAAAGGTTTATGCATATCAAAAAAACCGGTTGACTTGACAATATTCCAGCGCATGCCGCCGACCTTCCAGTCCGAATGCCTGATAGCTCCTTGAAATAAACTCTTATCCATAAAAAATAACTTATTAATATCTATCTGCGCCACAAGACCTATGCCTTTACATTTGAGGCAAGCTCCTAAAGGATGGTTAAATGAGTAATAAGAAGAATCTTTACTTGGCAAGCCCGCTCGCGAATAAAGTAAACGCAAATAAGTATATATTTCTGTAACAGTGCCAACGGTAGAGCGCGGACTCGGACGAATCGGAGACTGACTAATAATAACAGTAGGGGATATGCCCCTGATTGATTCAATGTTTGGTCGATTACTTTTTTGCAGGTAACGCCGGGCAAAACTGCTTAAACTTTCAAAATACTGGCGCTGGCCTTCTTTGGCAATAATATCAAAAGCTATCGTTGACTTGCCAGAACCAGATACGCCAATAAAACACACGATCTTATTGCGTGGAATCTTTAAATCCACATTTTTCAAGTTATTCTCGTTTGCTCCTTTGATAATGATTGAATTCATACCCTTGATTTATTTGTTAATTGCCTCTATGATAATGTATAACGTAACGTTATAGTCAAGAGATATGGAAAACTTCATCAGTGCCGGAAAATTGGCAAAACTTGCCAACACCACAAAAAGGACTATCCAGTTTTATGATCAAAAAGAGATTTTGAAACCTGCGATAGTTGCGCACAACGGCTATCGCTACTACCGGGAGAATCAAGTTCTGGAATATCAGATGATTTTATTATTAACAACCCTAGGAATCACTCTCAAAGAAATAAAACAATATTTGTCTGAACAAGGAGACTTAACTTCTTTATTTAATAACAAAAAACAACCTATCCAATATCAAATTAGGCAACTCCAATTTAATTTAAACAGTATTGAAAACTTTATTGAAAATTTGAAAAAGAATGGCACCATGGTAAATCCTCTAATAAAGCAGATGAAACCTTTTGGCGTTTATTTTATTGAAAAAACAGGGCCATATTCAAAGATAGATATCTATTGCAAAGAATTAATAAAAATGTTTTCAAATAAAGCAAACGAACTAACAACCTTAGCCATATTTGAAGAACAAGAATATAAACCCCTAAAAAGCAAGATAAAAATTGGAGTTCTGGCTAAAAGGGGGGTTGTAATTAAACAAGAACACAAAAAAGAAATAAAACATATGGTATTCAAACCCGGAAAAGTCATCACTTATATGCACAATGGATCAAGTAAACTGTTATCATTGTTCTGGAAAGAATTGGAAAAATATTGTCAGCTCCATAAAATAAAAGTGCGAACAGACGTCCCAGATTTCGAAATCTATCATCAAGTAAGTCCTGACCCCAGCAAACAGTTTTTTGAGATATTTTTACCAATAAAATAATTACATGATTTTATCCCCAGGGGAGTAGTTTTTAAAGCCCCTTGACTTTATTTATTCTTATATGATAAAGTGAGTATAATATCCCAAACACTCGGTAATATATAGCAAAAATAATTTATCCTAGTTCCCTATTAAAACTAGAACTAAAGCAAAATACTAATCAGCAAACTAAGCAAACTAATTGAATTCTAAGTAATTAATTAAATAATTAAAAAATAATTATGCTGCCGCTTTTAGATGATTTTTTGCTCTCTTTGCAGGCAAACAACTATTCCCAAGAAACAATTTATAACTATGAGCGCGACCTCAAGGTTTTTGAGAATTTCTTAAAAGACGAGCTGAATCTAAAAGATTTTGACAAAGTTTCCCGGCAAACCGTTGAACAATACAAAGCTTATTTGACTTCTTTTGACCGAATCACTGCTGAAAAAGACAAGCCAAAGAAAAAGCTTTCTTCTTTTTCAATTAACCGACACTTATCTTCTCTGCGCGGTTATTTAAAGTATTTAGTGGAAATGGACTGCAAAACTCCAATAGTGCCGGAAAATGTAAAGTTGGTCAGGACCGAAAAAAAACATCCCAAGGTGGCCGAACTGAACGAACTAATCGGGCTGATTGAAGCGCCGACTCAATTGGAAAAAAACAAAAAAATCGCCAAAAGAAACCGGGCTATGCTTGAAGTTTTATTCTCTACCGGAATGCGCATCTCTGAATTAGTTAAACTGAACAAGACCCAGATTGACAGCCAGGGCCGAATCTTTATTATGGGTAAGGGCAAAAAAGAAAGGTTTGTTTATCTGACTGACCGGGCGATTGAGCATTTAAACGAATATCTGAAAACCAGGGCAGACAACTTCCCCGCTCTGTTTATTCCGTATCGGGGCAAGAACGTTTCTAAAAAAACAAAGTATATCTCAACCAATTATCTGCAGGAAAAAATCAAATCATACCGGGAAACTTTGAGCATTAATGTGCCGATCTCGGCCCATTCCCTGCGCCATGGTTTTGCCACCTATTTGGCTGAATCAGGCGCCAATCCGGCGGCAATCCAAGTTTTATTGGGCCATGAATCTTTAAACACCACCACCAGATATGTTCATGCTTCAGACACCTATGCTCAAAAAACCCATAAACGATTCCACCCTTTACAAAAATAATCCCCAAGCAGCAATAAAGGAGAACTGTTCTCCTTCATGCTAATTCTTGGAGGTTGGGGTCCGAGTTGTAACTTTTTTCAAAAATTCTCGTCTGTATAAGAGAGAAGAAATATTGCGGAATAATACTTTTATGCATAAGCAATTCATCACTATGAACACAGCAAAATTCTACCCTGTTTCTAACAGCGGTGTTTTGGGTTGCCCAGAATTTTTTGCGTTCAACCGTGATGAGTCCAATTATTTATTATTTTCTACGATTTTTTAATTTTTTCATTTTATTGAATTTTAATTGAAAGAATCTCGGCTGAATGGAAAGCCGAGATTTTCATTTAGCTTGCCCAATGGCCCAATGCTGACAACTCCACAGGGTATAAACTCTATGGACTTATTCGCGCGAATAAGTCCATAAACAAAAAAACAAAAGTTCTTTCAAAATCAACTCCAAAGTCAACAAGGAGAAAAACATGAATATCCGAATTTTGTTAATTATATTGCTCGCCGGACTAACAATAATGATGATTGGCGGCGAGACCGCTGAAAGACTACCAAACAAACAAGGTAAGAAAATTGGCGGGGCGCTGATTATTGCCGGGATAGCAGTAATCGGTTTCAGCTCGATTTTCTTTATCTTATCCCATCAGCCCTAAGGAGGCAAAAATGGACCCGATCATATTTCTCAAAGGCAAACGGCTGTATCTGCGGCCAATTCTAGAGCAGGACTTGGAAAAGCTGGTTATCTGGATCAATGATCCGGAAATCCGCCAGTTTCTGGCTGCTTACCTGCCCCAATCGCCAGAAGATGAGCGCCAGTGGCTGGAAGATTTAAGAAACAAAAAAGACACCCAACTGACTTTTTCCATTGTGCTTAAGAATGGCGACGAGTTAATTGGCGTCATCTCTTTGCACAACATCAACCACCGCCAAGGCACTGCCACAATGGGATTTTTCATCGGCAGAAAAGATCTCTGGAACAATGGTTATGGCTCAGAAGCACTGATAATCTTACTCAATTACGCTTTTGACACCCTAAACCTGCGCAAAGTCTGCTCATCTGTCTATGCTTTCAACCAAAGAAGCTTGAAAGCTCAGCAAAAATGCGGCTTTCAGATTGAGGGCACGCTAAAGCAACAGCGCCGTTACAACTACGGCTGGACCGACGAAATTCTGCTGGCAGTGTTCAGAGAAGACTTTTTGCCGCCCTGGCAGGAGTTTGCCAAAGATCTGGCTGCTTAACCAAACC
>JBFMGR010000010.1:0-15978 GCA_040753135.1 Patescibacteria group bacterium
GGCGAAAGAGTCATTAATAACCTGTTGCGAAACCAACAGGCATTCTTAAAAGAAAGGAGGTAAAAATCATGTGCGATTTTGATCGCTATGAGAAATGGGATCATCGTTGATGTTGATCCTGACCGGACCAGAAAGTTAACCGGTATATAAATTAACTTTCATAAAAGGACACAGGCAGGCCAAATACCCTAAGGCGCCTGCCTGTGTCCTCCTTATTCTACCATAAAGGAGGCAGTGATGGACTTTAATGCCCATGGCGCCCTGGATCTGGATGAGCCGGATTTCTGGGCTTGCCAAAATTGCGGGACAAGAAATAAGAACATGAATCCGGTTTGGTGCTGTACCGGTTGTGGCGGGAGAAAACCAGCAGGATCAGCTAGTCCTCAAGCTCTTAGTGAGCCAGGAATAGCTGGTTGGGTTCACCAGTCTTGGGGGTTGAACTGGTTACGATTCTCAAGGCCATAGGAGGTTAAGATGTGTCACTACGAGCCGGATGGTCCCCAGCGAGTAACAAAGAAGGGTTGGGTCTGCGAGTTGTGCGGAACTCATAATCCAGATCCAGAAAAGATTGTTTGCTGGGCCTGCGCAGGCGAGTCAAAAAGGGCGGATAAAATTAAAAAGGATCGTCTGCTGCAGCAACGGCGGCGATCTTCAAAGGGGTTTTAAAACCCCCCTGGGGGGAGGGCAATGTTCCTCCCTCCAGTTTCAAAAAAACAGATTAGATACAAATAAATAATTTTGTATTAAAATAAAGATTATAATTATGTTTGAACAATATAAACAACTTTTACAAGAATTTATCCGTTTTAAGAGCATCTCTACTGATGCTAATTTTCAGTCAGAAATAAAGAAAGCGGTTGACTGGCTGAAAAATCTGTTTCAAGTTAATGGTTTTCAGGTCCAGGTTTTTGAAGGTTATGACAACCCAATTGTTTTGGCAAGTTATCAAGTTGACCCGAATTTAAAGACAGCTTTAATTTATGGCCATTATGATGTCCAGCCAGCAGAAAAAGCGGATGGTTGGAATTCTGAACCGTTTGAGCTAACTGAACGAGAAAATAGATTATTCGCCCGGGGCGCGATTGATAACAAGGGTCAGGTAATGGTTCATTTGGTCAATGCTTTTGAACAGATTAAAAACAAGACCCTAGGTTATAATCTGAAGTTTCTGATTGAAGGCAACGAAGAGACTGGTTCGGGCAAGATTGAAAAATTCATTCAAGATAATCAAGAGTTATTAAAAGCTAATTTTGTTCTTTTGTCTGATGGTGAGATTTCTGGCGGCCAGCCGAATTTAGAAGTCGGGTTTAGGGGCGGATTTAATTTAACCCTAACAGTCAAAACTGGCAAAGTGGATTTGCATTCCGGAATTTTTGGCAGCGCCGCGCCCAATGCTTTGCACGAGTTGTTCAGAATTTTAAACCAGATCTTTGACTGGCAAGAAAATAAAATTGTCATTCCGGAATTTTACGATTCAGTTGAACCGGTTGATGAAGAGATAAAGAAAAATAACCGGCAGATTCCTTTTAAGCAAAGCGAGTATGAGAAAATGACTGGTTGTAAAGCATTATTGTTGGAACAAGGCAATGATTTTTATACCCAAACTGGTTTAAGGCCGGCAATCGAGATTACTGGTTTAGTTGGCGGCTATGCTGGCGAAGGTTATAAAAACGCGATTCCTTATCAGGCCCAAGCTAAAATTAATTTTCGATTGACTGCAGAGCAAAAACCAGAAAAAGTTTTTGAGTTGTTTAAAAACTGGTTGGCAAAGATAATGCCTGAGTATCTTGATTTTGAGTTAGAACAAAGCAGTCCTTATGAAGGAGTTAAACTAGAGATTAATAATCAATATGTTGAAAAAGCCAAGCAAGTTTTAGAACAGGTCTGGCAAGATCAAGTGATCTTTAAGTATGTTGGCGGCGGCTTGCCAATTGTGACTTATTTCAATCAGATTCTGCAGATTCCTCAATTATTAGTGCCATTGGCAAGCGAAGACTGCGCGATGCACGGAGCCAATGAAAACTTTGATCTAGGTTATTGGCAAAAAGCAATGGCGTTTAGCGAGCAGTTTTTAAAAAGTAATCAATAAAAATTATGGCAGTGTTTCAAAACAAAATAGTTAAACAAATCTTAGAAAAATACCAAACTCTTTGGGCATTAACTCATTACCAAACTTTAGGCGGCTGGGACCTGAATACTTATATGCCTGAAGCTGGCGCTTCAGCCAGGGGCTTGGCAGAAGCGAAACTTTCTGTTTTAAGGCAGAAGCTGTTTTTAAACAAAGAGTTTGTCAGTTTAATCAAAGCATTAGAAAACGAAGCCAATCTTAATGATTATGAAAAAGCAGTTTTAAGGGTTTTGAGAAAAGCTTTGGACCATTATGAAAAACTGCCGCCAGAGTTTTTGGAAGAATGGAGTAAAGTCACTAATGAGGCTCATATTATCTGGAAAAACGCGAAAAAGAATAATGATTTTGTTTCTTTTGCTCCGTCTTTAGAAAAGATTGTTCAGCTTTGTCAGAGAAAGGCCGAATATCTGGGCTATCCTAAACATCCTTATGATGCGCTTTTAGATGATTATGAAGAGGGCTGGAAAACTTCTGAAGTAGAAGAGTATTTCAATTCTCTGCGCCAGTCATTAAAGGAACTTTTATCAAAGATTATGACTTGTCCAAGGTATCTGTCAGAACATCCGTTAGAAAAAGAACCATACTTAGAACAAGAGATGCGCCAACTAAATCAAAAAATTTTGAAGTTTCTCAATTATGATCCTAAGACTTTAAGGTTAGATATCTCAGTTCATCCATTTACCGAAACTATCTCATTAAAAGATGTCAGAATTACGACTTGGTATCATCAGCAAGATTTTGCCCGGAGTTTAATGGCGACAGTTCATGAGTTTGGTCATGCTCTTTACGAACTTCAATGTTTAGAGGAGTTAGAACACACCCCAGTTGCTGGTGGCGTTAGTTTAGGAGTACACGAGTCCCAGTCTCGGTTCTGGGAAAATTTAATTGCTCGAACACCAGAATTTATCTCTTTGTTTTACCAGGATTTTATTGGCCTGGGGCAAAACCTGGCTCAATACAGCGAAAAAGAGATAGCTCAGTATTTTAATCTGGTTAGGCCAAGTTTAATTAGAGTAGAAGCAGATGAGCTGACTTATCATTTTCATATTATGTTAAGATTTGAGATAGAAAAGGCTTTAATTGAGAATAAGCTTAAAGTTAAGGATTTGCCCGAAGTTTGGGAGGTTAAGTTTAAAGAATATTTAGGAATTGCGCCTAAAACCGATACTGAAGGCGTTTTGCAAGATATTCATTGGTCAATGGGGGCTCTGGGTTATTTTCCAACCTATTCTTTGGGGACGAGTTTGAGCGCGGTTTGGAAATCATTATTAGAAAGAGAGTTGGGTAGTCTTAATCAGTTAATTGGCTCTGTTGACGGAGTAAGTAAAATCCAGTTTTGGTTGAGACAAAATCTTCATCAATACGGCAGCACCTATGTTCTAAAAGATTTGTTAAGACAGCAAACTGGCAAGGAAGAATTAAGGATTCAGCCCTTACTTGATTATCTAACAGAGAAATACAGCGCAATTTATCAAATTTAAACATGAGACAAAAAATTAATTTTTTATCCGAGCTTAAATGGCGGGGATTGCTCTATCAGAAAACCGAAGGCGTGGAAAAGATTTTTGCTAAACCAGCAGTTTTTTATTGGGGGATTGATTTAACCGCAGACAGTTTGCACCTCGGACAGCTTTTAGGTTTGACAGTAATGAAGCGAGCGATTGAGTTTAGCCATCAGCCGATTATTTTAACCGCATCCGGCACGAGCATGATCGGCGATCCGTCAGGCAAAGAAAAAGAACGGCCAATTCTTTCTCGGCAAGAGATTGAAAAAAACAAAAAAGCAATCAAGAAGCAGATTGAAAAGATTCTTGAAGGAGAAAAGTTTGAGTTGCTGGACAATTATGATTGGTTAAGCAAAATCAATCTGCTTGAGTTTTTGCGCCAAGCGGGCAAATACATTACCCTGAACTCAATGCTTGATAAAGAATCAGTTAAGGCTCGGCTGGAACGCGAATCGGGCATTTCTTTTGCCGAGTTTTCTTACCAGCTTTTGCAAGCTTATGATTTTCTTTATTTGTTTGAGAAATACTATTGCCAAGCGCAGGTAGCTGGTTCAGACCAATGGGGCAATATGGTCCAAGGGATTGATTTAATTAGAAAAAAATTGGGGAAACAAGTTGGCGCGATTTCTTGGCCCTTGATTGAAGATCCTCAAACCGGTAAAAAATTCGGCAAATCCGCAGTCGGCAAGACTATCTGGTTGGATCCGAAAAAAACTCATCCGTTTGAGTTTTACCAGTTTTTTATTAATGTCAGCGACGAGTTAATTCCTCAATTGGTTCGTTACTATTCTTTTAAAACCAAACCGGAGATTGAGGCGGTGGAAAAACAATGGCAAAAGCAAAAAGAATCGCGCTTATTGCAAAAAGAATTAGCTTTTGAACTAACTGAATTGGTTCATAGTTTGAACATAGCCAAAAAGATTAAAAAAATTTCCGAGATTCTTTTTGAAAAAAGCCAAACCGAGTTAACTAAATCAGATCTGGAGTTTGTTAAAACTGCTTTGCCCTATTGGCAGATAAAAAAATCAGCTAAACTGGATTTAGCTGAAGCGGTTTTTGGATTAGGGTTAGTTGATTCTAAAAACGCGGCTAAACGTTTAGTTCAGCAAAACGGAGTTAAAGCCGAGTTGTTGTTTAAGAAGTTCTATTTATTTCGCAAAGGCAGAAAAGAATACGGTATTGTTGAGATAATCTAAAATTTTTAAACCCCCTTTGGTTAAAGGGGGTTTAAAAATTTGACTATAGATTTAAATCCTCGTCTTCCCAAAGCCCTTCTTCGTTTTCAACATCCTCTAAATCAGGTTCTTCAACCGGAAGATAATCTTCTTCTTCGTCAGGCTCGATCTCTTCTTCGGCTTCGTCATCAGTTTCAGTTTCTTCTAATTCCTCGCCCTCTTCATCTTCTTCTTGATTAAGAAGAATGGTTTGGGATTGCCATAAAATATCTGTTGCCATTCTAATTTTTTAATAATTAACATCTTATTTATCAGATATTTTTAAGTTGTCAAGACCGGAACTTTTTATCTCGCCGGCCAAGGCAATTGCCAAAGCGTCAATGGCGTCTTTTGAGTTTAAGTCTTTGTTTATACTGATGATTTTTTCCATCATCTTTCTGACGGACAGTTTATCTGCCCGACCATAACCGCAGACAATATTTTTTACTTCGGTTGGGCTAATTTCAATGACTCTTAATTTAGCAGTTTCGGCTTGGGACAGAAAAGCGCCTTTTAATTCGCTGACCGCTAAAGCTGAAGAGGTGTTTCTGCCAAAATAAACTTTTTCTATGGCTAATAATTTCGGTCGGTGTTTTTTGATTATTTTGACAAATTCTTTGGCGATTTCCGGCAGAGTCATTTTTTCCGGCTTAATTAAACCGGCGCTGATAAAAGAATAATTTTTGTCTTTTTTTTCAATCAAGCCAAAGCCGATTTTTTTTGTTCCCGGGTCAATCCCCAAAACGATCTCTTGTTTTCTCATAAAATTAATTGGCAAAACTAATCAAGATTGATATTGGTGTAAACTGACAAAACATCATCTCTTTCTTCTAACTCAACAACCAGATGTTCAATCTTTTCTTTAGCTTCGGGAGAGACGGTTTGGGGGTTTTCTGTTGAATAAATAATCTCTGTTTCAGCTGGAATCTGTCTTTTCTCCAGCAGCTCTCTTATTGAGCTAAGTTTGTTTTTTGGGCAAAGAATTGTTATCAGGTCATTTTCTAAGATGTCTTCAGCGCCAAGGTCAATAACCTCTAACTCCAACCCTTGATATTTTTGCCAAAGCTGTTTATCAACCTCAATTTTTACCATTTCTTTAAAGAGATAAAGAACTGAACCGCTTTCAGCCAAATTGCCGCCAGCATTGCTGATAATTTTTCTAATTTCGGCAATGGTTCGGTTTCGGTTGTCCGTGGCCGCTTTAATTAAAACGGCAATTCCTTCCGGGCCATAAGCTTCTAAGACCAGTTCTTCAAAAATCATGCCCGGAATCTGGCCCAGGCCCCGTTTGATTGCCCGGCTAATATTGTCTTGGGGCATATTAATCTCTTTGGCTTTGGCAATCGCGTCTCTTAAATAAGAGTTAGTTTTTGGATCCGGGTCATTGCCTTGTTTAGCCGCTAAAGCAATCAAATTAGAAACCCTAGAAAAGCCCTTTGATTTTTTCGCGTCTTGGGCGGTTTTTTTATGTTTGATATTGGCCCATTTTGAGTGTCCGGACATTTTGATTAAAGAATTAATTTTTTTCTTAATAAAACAAAAGCGCTGGTTAAACTTAAACCAATGCCCAGCCCGGAAAAAATCAGCCCGGCTAAGCTTAGTTTTGGCTTGAGTTTTGCCTTTGTTTCTGCTTGAAGATTATTATTTTCAAAGACAGCCGCCGGGATTAATTCTTGGGGAACAAAGTCTTCGGCGACCGCTTCAGGCAAAAAATAAATATTTTCTTGGCCCGGAGTAGGCTTAACGGTGAGCTTCCAGGCGCCGTTGTCAAGGCGGATAGCTGACCAGTTAATCGGCACCGGGCTGGAATATTTGACTTCAAAGACTTTTTTGTTTTCTGAATTAATTAATTGGATCGTTTCTTTATTTTTGTCTAACTGAATCAGCTCAATCACTAAATAAGCATTGGGCTTAACTGTTTTATCCAGAATAATTTCCTGCCCGGTTGAACCGACAATTATTTTCCATTGATTCAGGCTGATTTCTTTGTTGTCTTGGTTTTTTATTTCCAGCCATTGATGATTGTTTTTACCCGGATTGGCAAAGATCTCGTTGATGATTATTTTTGCCTTAGTGTCAGAGGAAGCAGGGGCAGTTGGTTTTGGGCTTGGTTTGGGCTGGGGGGCCGGGCTCGGAGAAACAATTAAAGACGGCGCCGGCGGCAGAATAATGTTCTCAACCGAATTTTCTTGACCCGGCGAACCAAATTCTCTTAGGCTTTCCCGGAAAATATTTTTGACATATTCAAGAGTTTTATTGTTGCCCGCAGCGCCTAAGTTGCTTGACCAAAAAGCTTGGTCAAGCAACTGGTTGTTGCCGGTTTTTAACTGGATAAAGCCGTAAAAGTTGTTTAAATCCATAATTGTGTCAATCACCGTGCCGGTAAAGTTAGGATAAGTTTTTAAAAAAGTTTCCGCATTGCTGGCTAAGATTAAAAATTCTCCTGGTTTGATAATCAGCGAGCCGAGCAAGGGCTTTTCTGCCAAGAAATGAGGGCCATTGCTGTCAATAAAGATCCAGGAGTTTTTTGCCCTGCCGCCAATAATTTCTATCTCTGTTTTGCCGTAATTAAAAAGCTCAACCCATTCTTGGCCAAGATCGTCTCCGCTTGGGTCATACATAATCTCATTGAATCTTAACTGAACCCCTGTTTCTTGGCCAAAGCTGATATGGGTTAAGCTAAGGAAGATAATCAAGCCGATAATAATTTTAAAATTGTTTTTTTGAATATTCATAAGCAAGTTTAGTTGCGATTCTGCCCCGGGCAGTTCTTTCAATCAGGCCTAATCTTAATAAATACGGCTCATAAACATTTTCTATGGTGTCTTTTTCTTCATTTAAAGCCGCGGCTAAGGTCTGAATTCCCACCGGGCCGCCGCGGTGCTTTTTAATAATTAGTTCAATTAATTTCCGGTCCATTGATTCCAAGCCAAAATTGTCAATGTCTAAAATTTTTAAAGATTGCTCAACCAGAGTTTTGTCAATTATTTGTTTGTTTTTCACCACTGCCAAGTCCCAGGTTCTTTTTAGCACTCGATTGGCAATTCTGGGCGTGGCCCGGCTGGCTTGGGCGAGCATTCTGATTGCTTCAGGGCTGATTTTGACTTCCAAGATTTTTGCCGACCGTTTGACTATTTGTTCCATCTCCGGTCCTTGGTAAAAATCCAGATGACTGATTGAGCCAAACCGGTTTCTTAACGGAGAGGAAATTAAGCTTGGTCGGGTTGTGGCGGCAATTAAAGTGAATCTGGGCAAATTTAATTCTAAAGACCGGGCTGAAACGCCTTTGCCAATCACTAAATGAAGTTGGCCTGATTCCATGGCCGGATAAAGCACTTCTTCGATCTGTTTGTTTAACCGATGGATTTCATCAATAAAAAATATTTCGCCATTTTCAAGATTGGTTAGAATCGCTGCCAAGTCGCCGACTTTTTTAATTGCCGGACCAGAGCTGACCGTGATTTTGCCCGAGAGCTGTTTGGCAACTAAATGGGCTAAGGTGGTTTTGCCGACACCAGATGGGCCATAAAATAGAATATGGTCACAGGTTTTGCTTTTCTTTTTTGCCGCTTCAATCATAATCTGAAGCGAATATTTGATTTTTTCCTGGCCGACAAAGTCCTGCCATTTTTTCGGCCTAAGGATTGAATCAAGAATTTTATCTTCCTCTAATTTTTTTGATTTCATATACTTATTTTACCTCATCACCCAAGGACTTGACAAATTTTAAGATTCTGTTAGAATTGCGTTTCTAAACAGCTCAAGGCAATCCCGCCCTCTAAACTTTTAGCTTAAAGGGCGGGGTTCAGGAGAATCTTTATCGGTACTTTGGCTCCGGCTAGGGTATTCGTGAAATATCTCTTTTAAAATAAAGAAATTTATTTTTTTGCCTTGAGCTGTTTGCCCAGTAGTGAATTTTGGACAAATTATTGCTTCTGAATAATTAACTTGAAAAAAACTGACTAAAAATCTTGTTAAACTTAAACAGATGATCGTTTCTAATAAACGCAATAATTGGAAGAATGCCCAAAATCTACTCCGGGGTTTTTTAATTTAAGGAAGCCTCGCTTCGTTAGATTTTACTTTACTACTTTATACTTTATATTTCTACCGGAACGGCCCAACCATTTTTTCCAGCTCGTTAAAATCTGTGATTCCTTGTAGAATCTTGATTAAGCCGTCAGCCATCATCGGAATTGAGCCGGATTTTTTTGCCAGTTCTTTAATGGCAATCTCATCCGGATTGGCGTGAATCAAAGTCTGCATCTGGTCATCAACAACAACCATCTCAAAGATGCCGATTCTGCCTTTGTAGCCCTTATTGCCGCAAGCCGGACAGCCCTGGGGCTCAAAAATTTGATCAACTTGGAAAAGTTCGTCAAGATTTTTTAACAAAGCCGCTTCTTGGTTTAAGAACTCTCTAATTTTGTTTTTTAGTTCTGGTTTAAGCTGAACCGGTTTTTTGCATTTTGGGCAAAGCCGTCTGACTAATCTCTGGGCAATGATTAAGTTTAAAGCCGCAGAGATGATTTCCGGCTTGACCTTAAAGTCTAAAAGCCGGGGGATCGCGCCAGCGGCATTATTGGTATGGAGGGTGGAAAAAACCAAATGACCGGTTAGCGAGGCATGCATGGCAATCTCGCCGGTTTCCTGGTCTCGGATCTCGCCAACAAGAAGCACATCAGGGTCCTGGCGCAAGATAGCGCGCAAGCCGGAAGCAAAAGTATAGCCGGCTTTGCTGTCAACTTGAGTTTGTTCAATCGCTGGAATCCGGTACTCAATCGGGTCTTCTAAAGTAATCACTTTGTTCTCTGTGGTAGCAACTCTTTTCAAGCAGGCGTAAAGCGTAGTAGTTTTACCTGAACCAGTTGGACCGGTAACCAAAATTAAGCCGTTTGGCTTTTTTATTTCTCTTTCTAAAATTTCTTTGTCTTCTAAGCGCAGACCGAGATCTTCCAATTGGAGCCCGATTGTTTTCGGGTTGAGGAATCGCATTACCAAATTTTCTCCTTCTGGCCCGGGGATGGTAGAAAACCTGACTTCAATCGGGGTTTTATCTAACTGAATAGTAAATCGGCCGTCTTGGGGGAGATTGCGAACATTTAAGTTTACCTGGCTTAAAAGCTTTAACCGGTCAGAGATTTTGACGCTAAGGGAACTCGGTAATTTAGCAATTAAATAGAGGATGCCATCAATTCGGTAGCGGAGTTCGGTTTCAGCTCCTTTTTTGGGTTCAATATGCAGGTCAGAGGCGTCGCTGTATAAAGCATAAGCCAAGACCCAAGCCAAGATCTCGGAAACATCAAAATCTTCAGAAAAATACGAACCGAGAAGATTTACCGGATCTTTAGCCTGTTTAAAAGCGTCAATAAACTTTTTGGTTAAGGAAACCGTGCCGACGATTGCTTCTCTGGTTTTAGGGATTAGCTGATAGTTTTCTAAGTACCGAGAAAGACTGATTGGCGAAATAACAAAAATCTTAACCTTGCCAAATTTTTCTATTTCTTTGATTAAGTCCTGAACCTGTTTATTCTCCGGATCCACGGCCGCCAAGCTGAATTCCCGGATTTTTTTGTCAAAAACCAAAGCTTTAATCTGCTTAGCTTTTTGGAGCGGAATAATCTTTAAAGCCTCGGTATTAATCGGCGCGTCTTTTAGATTGAGATACTCAAGCTTTAACTGTTCTGCTTTTTTCTGGGCCGCGTCTTCAGCTCGGGCCTGTTCAAGACGGGAGATATAATCTGCCATATTGAAAACATTATATCAGATAATTATTTTAGTGTGTTAAAATGGATTTATGCCAAGCTTAAGTTTTATTTCTCTTTCTCCAAGGCAGACAAAAAAGCTGGCCGGTTTGTTTTTGAATCAAAAACTGCCTCAAGGGCCATTGGTTTTTGCCTTGTCCGGACCGTTAGGCGCAGGCAAAACGAACTTTATCCAGGGTTTAGCTAAGGCGTTGGGGATTAAAGAAAGCATTAATAGCCCGAGTTTTGTGGTAATGAAATCTTTTCCAATCTCAAACAATTCGCAATTAGCTATAAGCCATAAGCGTTTCTTGTGGCATATTGATTGCTGGCGATTAAACCAAAAAGATTTAGAAGAACTTGGCTTGAAAGAAATTTTAGCGAATTCGGAGAACATTGTTTGTTTGGAATGGGCAGAAAAGGTGAAAAAAATTCTACCAAAAGGAACAATCCGGATAAACTTAGAACATAAAGCAAAGAATCAAAGAAGAATCTCAATCAGGCGGTTTTAATTTCCAGATGTTTATAACTCTGTTTTATTGGCAAATTTGTATTAATTAGTATATTGGTAGGTATTTATGAAGATTGTTCTTATTGACACTTTTGCCTTGATTCATCGGGCTTACCATGCTTTGCCTGATTTTAGAACCAAGGCAGGCGAGCCCAGCGGCGCGGTTTACGGATTTTGTTCAATGTTTTTAAAGATGGTTCAGGAGCTTCAGCCGGACGGAGTTGTGGCCGCGTTTGACCTGCCCGGAAAAACTTTCCGTCATCAGCTTTTTTCTGATTACCAGAGCCATCGGCCGGAGAAAAAACCGGATTTTAAAGTCCAGATTGAGAAAATAAAAGAATTCCTATCTTTAACTGAAATACCGGTTGTTTCTAAGCCGGGTTATGAAGGTGATGATATTATTGGTTCGCTTGCCGGCATTTTCGGAAAAGACAAAAATAAAGAGATTATTATTTTGACCGGAGACAATGATAGTCTTCAGTTGGTTAAGCCAAGAGTTAAGGTGCTGACTTTGAAAAAAGGCATCACCGAAACAGTTGTTTATGATGAAAAAGCGGTTTTTGAAAAGTTTGGTTTTGAACCAAAACTAATTCCCGATTACAAAGCTCTGGCTGGCGACAGCTCGGATAATATTCCCGGGGTTCCCGGCATTGGCCCGAAAACCGCAACCCAGCTGATTCGGGAATTCAGCGGAATTGAAAATTTGATTAAAGCGGCCAAGCAAAACAAGTTAAAACCGATTTTAACAGAAAAAATTCTAAACAATGCGGAGCAGTTAAGGTTGGCAAAAGATCTGGCGACAATTAGGACAGATTTAGAGATTAAGCCCGATAGTTTTAGTTTTAATCCCAAAGCGCTTTATTCAGAATCAGCGCTTTCTTTTTTCAAGAAGATGGGTTTTGTTTCTTTACTTAAAAGAATCAGAGATAGTTTTGGGATTGATTCTTTGGATTTTACCAGCCAAACAAAACAGCCAAGTTCGGATTTGGCTGAAGCAGATTTTGATTCAGTTTTAAAGGCAATAAAAAACCAAAAACGGGCTTTTATTGTTTTCGGAGGCAAATCAGAATCAACGATTTCTGATGGCAGCAGCTTTAGTTTTGTTAAAAACGCCGAACTGAAAGAAATCTTAACTGATAAAGATTTAGAAAAAATTGTTTTTGACTTGAAATCAGAATTAAGAAACCAAAATAATCAAAAATTAATTGAAATTTTAACCGGAAACAAGATTTGGGACATCAAAATAATCAGCTGGCTGGTTGACCCGGAATTCAAGAGCTATCAGATAGAAAGATTGGCCCGCCGCTTTCTTGGTCTAAGCTGGCAAGAGAAAGAAATTAACCCAAAAGAAAAAATGACTTTTGAGATTAATTCTTTGGTTAAACTCTTTGAAAAACTGATTGAAGTTTTAAGGAGAGAAAATTTAGAGAAGCTCTATCTGGAGATTGAGATGCCTTTAATTTTGGTTCTATCAAAAATGGAGAAAAACGGGATTTTACTTGATCAAAAAGCTCTGGAAAAAACAGAAAAAATTTTTCAGTTTAAATTGGCAGATTTGGAAAAACAAATTTTTCAATTGACAGATAAAAGCTTTAATCTTAATTCCCCCAAAGAGCTGTCCGGAGTTTTATATGATAAGTTGGGCTTGCCGGTCGGCAAAATCAAAAAACTCAAAAGCGGTTATTACTCAACCGACTCGGAAACTTTGGAAAAATTAAAAAGCCAGCACCGAATAATTAATTTAATTCTTGACTGGCGGGAGATTGCCAAACTTCAGAATACTTATGTTAAGGCCTTGCCCAAATTTATTGATAAAAAAGATCAAAAAATCCACACGATTTTTTTACAAACCGGCACCGCCACCGGTAGATTGGCTTCAGAATCGCCGAATCTGCAGAATATTCCCAAACATGTTGAGTTGGCCCAAGAAATCAGAAAGCTGTTTGTCAGTTCAAAAGGATTTAGCTTGGCTTCGTTTGATTATTCCCAGATTGAGTTAAGATTAGCCGCGAATTTGTCTGGCGACGAGATTTTAAAAAAAGCTTTTTCGTCCGGCCAAGACATCCATAAATTGACCGCGGCTTTGGTTTGGGATATCCCTTTAGAAAAAGTCAGCTCTTTAGACAGATTTCGCGCCAAAGCATTGAATTTTGGAGTTTTATACGGAATGGGAGCCAGAGCTTTAAGCCAGACAGCCAAAGTTAGCCAAACCGAAGCAAAAGAGTTTATTAAAAACTATTTTGATAACTTTGCCGGCCTGAAAAAATATATTGATGAAACTTTGGATTTTCTAAAAGCTAATGGCTATGTCCAGACCCGGTTTGGCAGGAAAAGGCATTTTCCCGAGTTTTTTTCCGGCAAAATCCAGCTGGTTGGCCAGGCAGAGAGAATGGCTTTGAATTTGACGATTCAGGGCTTGGCCGCAGATATTATTAAAAAGGCAATGATTAAAATTGATCAAGAGCTGGCGGAGAATCAGCTCAATAATCAGGTTAGAATGATTTTGCAGATTCATGATGAATTGTTGTTTGAGATAAAAGATGAGATAATTGATAAAGCTTCGGTTCAGATAAAAAAGATTATGGAGCAGGTCTATCCGGCCGAGGTACCCTTAAAAGTTCAGTTTAACCAAGGAAAAAACTGGGCCGAGATTGATTAATTATAATTTGATGAATAAGCTGCTGCGATTTTTAAAACTAAAAGAGATGAGGTTAGCCAAGTTTTTTTTGGTGATTTTTTTGATTCAAGTGGCAATCGCTTTTACCTGGCTGCCGCTTTGGGTTGGGCTAATCGCAACCGCAGTTTCGTTGGTTTTCTTAATCTGGTTAAGCTTCAACGCTTTTGGCTTGGCAAAAACCAATTTTGCTCTGCGCTTGGAGAAAAATCAGAACCACGCGATTATTAACAGTTTATCAGAAGGAGTGATTGCTTATGACCAAGATTTTAAGATCTGGTCAATGAATGACGGCGCCGAGATAATCTGCGGGATAAGAAGAGAAGAAGTTTTAGACAAAAAAGTCACGCCTGAATGGGCCGGTAATGATAAATTGAAAATTTTGGCCGCGGTGGTTTTTCCATCGCTGGCGCCGGTAGTAGTGAAAAAAACCGTTGCTACTTATCCTCAAGTGGTGGATATTTCTTTAACTGAACCAAGAGAACTGCACTTAGAAGTCACGACCAACCAGATCTTTGACGAGAGCAAAAATCTTTTAGGCTTTGTCAAGATTATTCGCGACCGGTCTCGGGAAATTCAGCTTTTAAAAACTAAATCAGAGTTCATTACCATTGCTGCTCATCAGTTAAGAACGCCGCTGTCAGGAATCCACTGGGCAGCCGAATCTTTGGCAAACGAGGAGCTAGGACCCTTGACCGAAGAGCAAAAAGCTTTAGTCAGCCAGAGCTTAGAAACAATTGAAAAGCTGATTAAGATGGTTGATGACCTTTTGGATGTTTCCAAGATTGAGGAAGGCAAATTTGGTTATCAGATGGAAAAAGCGGATTTGGTTGCTCTAGCCCAAGAGATTTTGGGAACTTATAAAGAGATTGCTGAAAAATATAAAGTCAAGTTGGCTTTTTACAAGCCAGAAGCGGCTTTGCCTTTGATTAAAATGGATAAAGCCAAAATTATGATGGTGGTTCAGAACTTAGTTGATAATGCGATTAAATATAATGTGGAGAACGGCGAGGTTAAGGTCAGAGTTGAACAATTAAAAGACAAGCCGTATGTTCAAGTTTCAGTTGAGGATACCGGCATTGGCATTCCGGCCCAGGATTTGCCGAGATTGTTTACCAAGTTTTTCCGGTCGGAAAACACCTTGAAAAAAGAAACCGAGGGCTCGGGCCTGGGTTTGTTTATCGTTAAAAACATTATTAAACGTCATGGCGGCGATATCTGGGTTAACTCAATTGAAAAACGAGGCTCAACCTTTAGCTTTGTCTTGCCCATAGACGAATCTTTAATTCCGCCAGTTGAGATCGGAAGCGAAGAGTTTTAAATTAGATTAGAAGAGACAGGATATGTTTAATCTTAATAGAAACTTTGAAAAACCCGATAGTTTGGAGGGGGAACAATCTGATACTAAAGCTTCATCTGTAGAAGACAGAATTGAACCTGTAAGCGAATCTGAAAGGAAAAGGATTGAAGAAATTGCTAATAGTGCTAAGAAAGCATTAAAAGAGAAAGATTTCATTGAGATTAAGAGCAAGATTAAAGATTTTTTTGATCTTATAGATAGACGACTAGGAGAAGAGCTGGTTGGTAAAGTAATGGGCTATATTAACAATGGCATTAGTCTTGAAGAGCTTGAGAAAAGCGGAGAGAGTATATACAAATTGGCACACGGTTTATCCAATTTTATTATGGAACTATCTCATTATTATGAGAGAGACTTATATTTCTTTTTCCGCAGTAAAAATCGAGAGTATTGGTTAGTACCTAATGAAGAAGAAATTAGGAACGGACTTGTTGAGAAGCGAGAGATTCTTGAAAAGATATCGCATTTTTTTGGTGAACTATTAAGATTTTTGGACAAAGAAACCGAAGGAAATCCCGAACTTAGAAAATTTAAAGATTTATATCAGTCTTGGAACAATTATAACACTAACATTTACGTACTAATCAATCAAATGAATAGAGTTGGTTTTATTCCTGTTGACGAAAGTGAAAGCTAAATACAATTTCTCAAGACAAGATTGAAGAGCTGATTATATTACATAATTTAAATGATATTACCAGAATCCCTGAAGGAGTTTTTCCAAGACCAAAAAGCCCGCTATGGCGAGCTTTTTTGGTTTGAAATCCAAGAGCAGGAAAACGGCAGAGCAAAGCTGATTTTAATGCTGGAAAAATTAGCTGAAAGGGTAAGGGAGATTTTGA
>JBFMGR010000010.1:16078-19235 GCA_040753135.1 Patescibacteria group bacterium
TTTTTCCAAGACCAAAAAGCCCGCTATGGCGAGCTTTTTTGGTTTGAAATCCAAGAGCAGGAAAACGGCAGAGCAAAGCTGATTTTAATGCTGGAAAAATTAGCTGAAAGGGTAAGGGAGATTTTGAACGCGACCGCGTTAAACGCGGCTGCGGCCGAGTCAAACGCGGCCCTGGAAGATAAAAATATAGAAGTTGTTTCTTTTGAAGCCGATGATTCAATCGGAGATTTTTATTTAGTTGAAGCTGAACAGATTGATGTTAAAACCCGGCCTTCGCAGCAAGAATACCAGAGCATTGCCGACCAAAAAATAAGCTCAATCTTTACTGACCAGAAAAATGATGTTTTTCAAGGTCAGCTGGTAAAAATTTTTCAGCCGCAAAATTATAATTCATATTGTTTGGTTGCTTATCATTCTTTTGGTTTGCGCGTCCCAAGGGGCCCGATTGGCTGGTTGAATAACCTTGATGGTTTGGAAAAAATTGATAAAAAAGAATTTCAAAAACCAGCTAATTTAAAAACTATTGATCAAGTCTGTAAAGAGTTTGAAGGAATAAAGTATCAACTCGGCGGCGGTTCGGTTAAAAATGGGTTTGATTGTTCCGGCTTAATCCAAAAAATTTTTTACCAAACCCAAGGCATTTGGCTGCCGCGCAAGGCCAGATGGCAGGCAATGGTTTGTGAGAAAATCAACCAAGAAGATTTAAGACAAGGCGACATGGTCTTTTTTAACAAAGTTGATGACCCAGAAAAACATATTGACCACGTTGGTTTGGTTTATCAAGCCCAACCAGGCAGATTGCCGATTATATTTCATGCTAAACGGATACTTGGCAAAGCAATGTTCCAAGATTTAAATTCAGCTGATTGGCTTTATTCAGAGATAAACCCTAATGGCCAATGGGAGATCAATAGCTTTGGCCGGGTGCCTAAAAGAGTGAATGATGAATGATGAATAATGAATAATGAATTAGGTTTTTTAAGTTCCATAATTTATTATTCTAAAATATTGACCCAATAAGATTTTTGGCAATTTTTTGTTGCGAACCCCGAATTAAATAATCCAAAGCTGATGTTATTATATTTACTTAATTTCATTTAGCTTTGTTTTCGTTGACAATTAACAAAAAGTGAACAGCTGCCAAAAATTCACTACGGGGTTGACTTTTCCTATTGCTTTGCTATAATTTAGATAGTTTATGGAAAGAAAATATTTATTCGGAAAGCGGAAAAAGACCTGACAGTTTGTAGGTTTTGATTTTTTAAACCGCTTTTCCGAAAGCGGATTTTTTCTTTCTATAATAACGTTGTCCTTTGACAACTGAAGAACAAGTATCTGTCTGGTAGCAATTTTAAAAGTTGCTATTTAGACATTCGTCTTATCAATCATAATTTATGATTGAGGTTTAAGTTGGTATTCGCAGAATTAAGGGCAGATGGTGGATGCCTTGGATAGAAGGGGCGATGAAGGACGTGGCGTGGCTGCGAAAAGCTTCGGGGAGCCGCTAAGCAGGCTTTGATCCGGAGATCTCCGAATGGGGAAACCTAACCGTGTAAACCACGGTTAACCGTGCTTTGCGCGGAATTTCTAATATCTAATTTCTAAATCCTAAATAAATCCTAATTTCTAATTTTCAAAATTTAAAACAGAGTTGGTTTGGAATTTTGATTTTTAGATATTGGATATTGTTTGTGATTTGGTGCTTAGAGTTTGGAATTTCCGCGCAGAGCGCGGTGGCAGACCTGGGGAAGTAAAACATTTCAGTACCCAGAGGAAAAGAAAACAATGTCGCTTCTCACTTTGTTCGAAGCTGAATTTCCAATTTTCAATTTCCAATTTTCAATCAATTTTAATATCCCAATGCTCAAAGATTGTTGTTCTTAGCTTTGGTTATTTGAAGTTGTTTGGGATTTGGGGCTTGGAAATTGGGAATTCCGCTCGAGCGAAGCGAGAGGCGGTTATTCCCTTAGTAGCGGCGAGCGAAACGGGAACAGCCTAAACCATCCGATGCATAGCATCGGGAATGCCAAATTTCTAATTACTAATTTCTAATGAATTCATTGGAAATTGGGGATTGGTTATTGGCAATTCCGCTGCTATGCAGCGGCTGGAGTTGTGGGGTTTAGACCATTAACTCTTTTTTGAATAGAGGAACAGCCTGGAAAGGCTGGCCAAAGAAAGTGAAAGCCTTGTACTTTAAATTTTAAAAAAGAGCGGACTGAATTCCCGAGTATCTCGACACACGAACAGGTCGGGAGAATCTGGCAGGACTGTACTGCTAAGGCTAAATACTCTTCTATACCGATAGTGAACTAGTACCGCGAGGGAAAGGTAAAAAGAACCCCGGCGAGGGGAGTGAAATAGAACCTGAAACCATTTTGCCTACAAGGACTTAGAGCCGATGCTCCGCATCGGGAAATGTCTAATTTCCAATAACTAATTTCTAATCAATCTTCTAATGATTAAATGTCCAAACGTTTAAAAATTTGGTCATTAGGATTTATTTGGAAATTGAAAATTGGAATTTAGAAATTCCGATGCGAAGCATCGGTGATAGGGTGCCTATTGAAGAATGAGCCAACGAGTATTTCTCATTGTTTTATCTAATCCGCCTTAGGCGGAGGAGGTGCAGCGAAAGCAAGTGTTAAAAGCGCGTTGTAAATATGTTTTCAAAGCTTTGAGCATATTTACAGAACAATGGGGAATGACCCGAAGCCGAGCGAGCTACCCTTGGGCAGGATGAACCCCGACGAAAGCCGGGGGGAGGTCCGAACCCGTAGGCCGTTCAACTCCTTGGGATGACCTGAGGGTAGAAGTGAAAAGCTAATCGCGCTCGGTAATAGCTGGTTCTCCTCGAAATAGCTTTAGGGCTAGCGGCGATCTTAAAAAACTTTGGGGGTAGAGCACTGGTTGAGACTGTCAGGGCGAAAGCTCGCTTTCTCAGTCAAACTCCGAATACCAGAGTTTCTTGATCGCTAGTCAGACTGTGGGGGCTAAGCTCCATGGTCAAAAGGGCATGAACCCAGACTCCAAGTTAAGGTCCCTAAATTTTTACTCAGTGTTAAAGGTGGTAGTCAGCCGAAGACAGACAGGAGGTTGGCTTAGAAGTAGCCACCCTTTAAAGAGTGTGTAACAACTCACTGTCATATCTGACCGT
>JBFMGR010000011.1 GCA_040753135.1 Patescibacteria group bacterium
AAAATTCTCATCCAAAAATTGAATTGTTTTTTCAATCCGGTGCGGCGCTTCGTATCCAGACAGCCAAAAATCATTTTTCTGCGCCAGTTCAATCAAACCAGTAAGCTCTTTTTTCTTTTTCGGCAAAAACCCGACAAATAGGAATTTATTGATTCTTTCGCCGGTTAAGGCAATTGCCGAGGTAATCGCGCTTGGACCCGGGACAGAAGCAATCCTAATCCCCCGCTCTCTTGCCGCTTTAATCAGCTCCGGCCCGGGATCAGACACGCCAATAGTGCCGGCATCAGAAATAAAAGCCGCGTCTTGGCTTTCAAGCAATTTCAAAATAAAAGGAATCTGCCTCCGTTTATTCGCTTCAGTATAAGAGACCAGTTTTTTGCCGGCAATCTGATAATGATTCAAAAGCTTTAAAGTGTGGCTTGGCCGTTCACAGATAATAATTGGAACTTCTCGCAGAATCGCCAATGCCCGCTGTCCCAGATCTTTAAGGTTGCCGATCGGCGTAGCGATTATATAGAGCACGGAATTATGAATAAAGAATTATGAATTATGAATAAAATCAAAAACCATTATTCATCGTTCACTATTCATTATTCACCTAATAATTTCTCCCACCAGTTGACCTGTTTTGGCGGCAAGCCGAGTTTTCCCCGGATCTCTTTTTCTTTTTGGTCAAACGCTTCTTGGCCCAACTTTTCTATTTCGTCAACCCGGCCAAACTCAAAAGTGGTAATATGCGACACGTATGGTTTGATGACAATCAGATTTTCTATCGACTGATATTTTTCATCTTTTTCCCCGCCCATCATTCCCATTAGCGCGTTTAAAACCTGAAATATCTTCCAGTGCAACAGATAACGCTCTTGCGAGATCGCCCGCTCAACCTCAGTATGATGACTTCTAACATCCACGCCAATAACAATATCAGCGCCCATCTCAAAACAAGCATCCACCGGAAAATTATTCACAATGCCGCCGTCAACCAGCAAATCGCCTTGGTTTTCTATCGGCGTAAAAACAATCGGCAGACAGCTGCTTGCCAAAACCGCTTTTTTTAAATTGCCTTTGCTTAAACGCAGTTCTTTGCCGGTTTTTAAAGATGTTGCCACGGCACAAAATTTTATCCCTAAATCTTCAATCTCTGTCTGGCCAAGATGCTTTGATAAAAATGCTTCAAACTGGTCAAGAGAAAACAATCCGCCTTTGTCTTTGACTGAACCAATTACTTTCCTGATAGAGAGAAATTTGCGCCATTGCTTTTTTCTGGCAATCTCTTCAAGAATTTTAAAATCTTTGCCAGCGGCATACCAAGCGCCGACCAAAGCGCCCATGCTCGTGCCCGCCAAACAATAAAAAGACAGCCCGAGCTTTTCCAGCTCTTTAATTGCGCCAATATGAGCAAAACCCTTAGCTCCGCCGCCGGACAAAGCTAAGCCAATCTTTAAATTTTTTTTTGTCATCTTAACAGCAGCTGTTCAATCTTTGCTAGCTGAACTTCGTAATTATTCAGCGCTTGCAGTAATTTTAGCAGATTTTCATCACTGTCAACTGAAGAAAACTGGGAAGAAATTTTGTCCAAACCGGCTTTTATTTCAAGCAGCTGCTGATAAAATTCCTGTTCTTGCCCGGGTGCCGGAGAAACATTAAGCTCTCCCGAATCACTAATCTCAACCGACTGAGTTTCAAGTTCCAAACTCAAATTCTGGCTAAACTGAAGAGCCAGAGCTTCCTGTTTGTTTTTCAGCCGGGACAAGAACTCAACGAGTCTTTGCAGTTTTTTCTCATCTTGGCCAAAAACCTGATTCTGAATTTCATAATCAAGAATCTTCAAAGAAGCAACTTCCTGAATAAACTTAGAAAGGTCATTGGCCTGGATAAAGCTTTGATACTGCTTTACTTCCGAAGCTAATCCCTGCAAAGAAGAATTTATCTCTTCCAACTTGCTTTCCAAAGCAAGCAGATAATCAAGCGTCTCGCCGTTCTCGTAATCAACAATCTGCAACAGTTCTTGTTGAATGGCGTTTATCTCCGAATTATAACCTTCCAGGGCCTGCTTTAATTTTTCTTCGTCAAGGGCGTTATTTTCTTCCAAGATCTTGATTTCGGTTAAGCGATTATTGGCAAACTTAATCCTTAGCTCGGCTCTTGATTTCGGGTCATTTTTGCTGATTTCCAACTGAAGTTTTTCACCAGCTAACTTAACCGGATAAAAAATCGTTCCCGGTGAAACCTGCTGAATTGCTAAAACCATTCCCCAGCTAAGACCAAAGATAAAAATAAAACTGAAAACCGCCGCCAAGCCGGTTTTAATAAATTTAAACCAAACAAACTTTGGTTGAGGGGCAAAACTTTTTTCCAGATTAACCTTGGTTTTCAGAACCCGGCCAAAGCTTTCCAGATAATCAAAATCCGGCTGAATCTGATTCAGATTTTTAAGCTGGTCAATTATTCGTTTTTCTTCCTGATTAAACATGGTTTCATTATTTCATTGCTATGCCCTTCTACCAATTTACTAATCAGTGCTAATAATACTAATAAGATTGATTGGTAGATATTAGTAATGATTCGTAAATTAGTAAGATTCCATTGAAAATTGGTAATTGGGAATTAGGAATTGGAAATTTATTTAGGTTTATTGTCTGCTTGGGTTAAAGATTTTAACGCCCGATGAAGCCCGACCCTGACCGCACCCTTTGATTTGCCAAGAATTTTGGCGATTTCATCAATTTCTAAACCATCAACAAACCTCATTACCAGCAAAGCTTTCTCTTTTTCACGAAGCAGATCAAGCTTAACCATTAAATCCCTAAGCTCTTCTTTAATAATCAGCTTTTGTTCGGCTTTGGCATCAACTTCCAACTTAAGCTCTTGGTCTGCTAAATCCTGATCTAAACTGATAATCTTTTTTCTTGACCGATACCAATCAATCACCAAATTATTCGCCGCCCGGTAAAGAAACGGTTTTATTTGGCGGATTTTTCTGCCTGATTTAAGATACTCCCAGGTTTTAAGAAAAACCTCAGCGGTCAAATCATTAGCTTCCTCCTTTAACGAGACTCTTAGAAAAATATGCTTCCAGATTAAAGGAGAGTATTGGTCATAAACCAAAGAAAACCCGCTGACCCGGTTTAAATCCACACTCTCTTTATTTTCTGGAAAATTGCTTTTTTGAGCCTTCATAGATTAAGACGAAAAACCCTAAAAAAAGTTACCAAGTATAAAGTGGTAAGTATTAAGCAATAATTGCTTTATACCTTATACTTTATGCTTACTACTTAAAATCTAAGGTATTTATCCCATTTTTTGTAAAGTTCCGCAGTGGCAAAAACATCGTTCATGCAGTATTTGGCTATTTCAAGTCTTTTGCCTCGGTAAAAATATTCAGTCACTTTCTCGCCGCTAAGCTCTTCTTTAGGCGAATTAATCCCAAAAGCCCGGGCCCAAAAATGCAATCCCAAAGCATTGTATCTGGCGCCGTAAAAACTTAATTGGTCAAACAAATCGATATGAACTACGCTGGTTGGCTGATAGCTAAGATAGCGATTATGCATCAGGTTTTTGGCTGGCCGGATTCCATTAACAGCTGACCTAACCATCAAAACCGGCAGGTCAAAGCCCCGGCCGTTAAAAGTAATAAATTCCTCATAAGATAAAGCTATCTGCCAAAACTTTTCCAAAAGTTCTTTTTCACTTGTTATTGGCTGGTATTCAATTCCTTTTTCCTGAATTGCTTCTCCGGCTTTTTCAGCTAAATATAGGGCTGTGCCCTTCTCGGTATCAGGATTTAACATTCCAATTGCCACAATCTTGGATGTTTCCGGATAAAAAGACAGCTGGGTTCTGAACAGCTCCAGCTCCTCTTCTGTTTGGGCCCTTTTTTTAAACCGCTGGTCTAAAAGCTCTTTTGAAGTCTCGTCTAAATCTTCAAACTTCTCCCCGGCGGTTTCTATATCAAAAACTAATTTATTCATATTGGGTTACTAATATACTAATCATTACAAATCTACAAATTACATGAATGCAATGCTAATCTACAAATCTTATGCCAACCTGCTTGTCGCAGGCAAGTCTACAGATTGCGAATGATTTTTCATTTTTTATTAGCAATTCGCTGATTAGCATTAAATTAGCAGATTGGCATCATTTATATCTGCTTCAGCCATTTTTCGTTTTCCCATTCCCACAAACGTTTGGCGGCTAAAAATGCTTGGAAATCAGACTCAAAATTCTCCAAAGCTTTCAATTCCCACTCACCCAAAACCTCTGACCACTGGTGAACGCAGTTTTTGTCAAAACCATTTTTGATTTTTTCCCGGCCGCCTTTGGTTCTTTTTTTCGCCCCGCAAAGTAAACAAACTTGCTGTTGATCAATTCTTAAAATCCAACGTTTTTTGATTGGTTGAGGCGACAGCTTTTCCCAAGGCTCTTTTTCCATCAAGGCGCCCATATAAGCCGAGGTTTGAAGATTATAATCCCGCCAGATTCCCGAAGAAGTTTTTATGTCCAAAACCCCGTACTCGCCATCAACCTCGCCCAGAACATCAACTGTGCCGGCAAAACTATGTTTTGGACTCCAAACTCTTTTTTCAATTTCCCCTTGGTCAATTTTAACTTGATGGACGGTTAAAAAATCATGAAACGCCTTGATTGCCGGCTCAATCTGTTCGTTTATCTCCGGAGTTTCGTTTTTCAGAATTGCCTCAATCGCATTATGAATCATTGTCCCCTCTTCTGCAGATTGGCTGGTCACTGACAAGGCGCTGCTGTAATCTTTGGCTTCAGCATAAAAATAAAGCAGGGCCGGCTTTGATTTGATTGAAACAATCGAGGTTACCCGAGGATACCATCGGCCGTCAATCAAATAGCCGCAAGCGTTCATAAAATCTTCAACAGTTTTGTAGTAATTCAGCATAGATAATTTCCAATTACCAATTTCTAATTTCCAATTTCTAAACTTTGAATAATCTCAATTCTAAACAGTTTTGGATTTTTAATTTGGGCTATTAAGATTTATTTAGGATTTGGGTATTAGAATTTGGGATTTTAATAATCGCTAATATTTGCATCTTCCCGCCAATGGCAGACAGACACGATTATTCCTCCAACAGAGTAACAACATAACAATGTAACAGTGGAATAATGAAACAATTTAATTCCCCGGCGGCGGGCCAGACGGCGGACTGATTATCGGCTTAAAAGCTGGCGGCGAAACCTGGGCTGCTGACGTTTTTTCAATCAAAGACATACAGTTTTTCAAGGCAAAAAAAAGCAAAAAATTAGCCAGAAAAGAAAGTCCAAAAGCAACAATCAAAACAATAATCAAAAATTGCTTATTCTTAAACATAAACTTATTATACAATTCCTAATTTCTAATTTCCAATTACCAATTAAATTTAGATTCTAGAATCTAACTTTTCTAGAATCTAAATTTAATCCGTTTTGTAAAAATCCTCTAACGGCTCCATCCCTTTAGAAAAAGCTGGGATATGTTTCTTTCTATCAATATATTCCTGAATATCCCCAATTTCTCGACGCAACTCTTCTTCTCGACCCAAAACTATGATACTGTCTCCGGAAGCTATCCCGGCATCACTACAAATTTCTAAATCTCGAAAAGTAATACATTCTAATAAAGGACCAGAATCACTCCAATTATTTATATTATGAATCCAAATGTCGGTCATTCGATGACCATCGAGATTCCAAACAAATAAAATATGATAATCACCCTCATTTAATCGTTCTTCGTGTTTTTGATAAAGCTGATCAAGATGATTTTGAATAGAATTATTATTTTGAGGGTCAAAAATATCTGTCAAAGGATTTTCATCTTTAACCGGATAAACTATCAAAGGAAGAGATCTCCATTTGTAAGTAAAAGGTTTATATTGTCTTGCTGTCATAAATTTTTAATAAAAGTCATTTAAAATCTAAACTTTATAAATTGAAAATTAGGAATTAGAAATTTTCTATACTCTTTTCTATTTCCAGCAACCGATTATATTTGGCTAATCGCTCACCTTGATAAAACGCGCCAAACTTGACAAAATCCGCTGAAACCGCAACCGCCAGATCAGCTAAATAATTGTCTGTGGTCTCTTGAGACCGGTGAGAAACCGCAATCTTTAAACCGCTTTCTTTTGCCATTCTGATGGTCTCAAAAGCTTCGGTTAGACTGCCGACTTGATCTGGTTTGATGATAATCCCGTTAATCATTTTCTTGCCCAAGATTTCTTTTAGTTTTCTTGGATTGGTCACAGTTAAATCATCGCCGACAATCAAGGTTTTATCGCTGATTTTATTAAAGATTTCCTGCCAGTACTTTTCCTGATTCTCTTCAGCAAACGGATCTTCTAAATAAACAAAAGGATATTTTTCAGCTAATTCTTGGTACCAATTCAGATAATAATCCGGGTCAAGGTTTTTAATGTTATTAGCCGCGGCATCAATCCCCCAATCAAACTGAAAATTATTCTGGTTTTTAAATTCTTCTGCCAAAGCAAAAACTTGGTCTTCTGATTTAAATTCCAGATCAAAACCGCCTTCATCGCCATAGTTGATTTTTCTGCCTTGTTTTTCCAGTTCAATTAAAAAAGAATCAGAGAACTTGTCTAAAATTTCTATTTGATTTTTGATTGGCTGGGATAAAGGAATAACTAAATGTTCTTGAATCGGCAAATTATTGTTAGCATGAACCCCGCCTTCAATCAGGTTATGTAAAATCCGCGGCGGTTTAAAAACCAATCTTCCTCCAGAAAAAATCTGGCGAAGATAAAGATAAAGCGGCTGGCCTGATTCAAGCGCTCCCAATCTGGTGCAGGCCAAACCAACGCCCAAGATTACATTGCCGCCCAAATTCTTTTTCTGCGGGGTCGCGTCATAATCAATCATTGTTTGATCAATTTTCTTTTGGTCTAAAACCTCAATCCCGGCCAACAACAAGGAAAGCTCTTCGGCTTTTAGGGCCGCTTTGTCTGGTGCTAAATATTCAGCTTCATATTTGCCTTCTGATTTGCCAAAAGCAACCATCGCTGAACCAGTTTTGCCCTGGTCATCTTCAACCTGAACACTGATGGTTTCAGAACTGCGAAACCCAAGAACTTTTTGAATCTGAACCTTTTTTATCTTGGCCACGGATTTTAAATCTCAATAAAGCCTGTCTCCTCCAGGGCGGGATCACGGTTATCATAAAAGTTTCTCTCCCAAGCATGTTTTTGAAGTTCTAACATCATTTTGGAAGAAAGTTTTCTACTATCTGATACGACAACATTATTCTTAACGTGTTCCAATTTCCTCATGCCAGAAATCACAGTAGAAACTGCATCAAACGAGAGGATATACCTCAAAGCCAGTTCGGGAATTGAGTTTACTTCTTTTCCTAAAAGAATTTTCAGATCGTTGATCCTCTTTTCTAATTCAACCAATCTTTCCCGATTGAAATATCGTCCGCGAAAATCTCCCTTTTGAAATACGGTCTTACTATTAATTTCCCCGGATAAACCACCCTCATCCAATGGCACTCTGGCGATTAAACCAATGTTTTTAGCCTTGGCATAAGGTAAAAGTTTTTCAGTTGGTTTTTGATGAAAAATGTTAAAAATAAACTGAACCGTTGAAATTAAACCAGTGTCTAAAGTCTTTAGGCAGTTGCTTGGCTGATAATCGTTTATGGAGATACCCCAATGTTTAACTTTGCCCTGTTTTGTGATTTTCTGGATCAACTCTTTCCACCAATCTTCTCTGACGAAATCGTCTTGCCAGACATGAAACTGCATCAAATCAATATAACCAACGCCCAATGATCTTAACGAATCGTTAACACTATTTTCAATCCTTTCTGGGGTAAAAACCTCCGTCATCGGAATATTTTTCCAAGCCGGCCACTTCCAATTAAGGGGTGCTATCTTAGTAGCAATTATTAACCTGTCTCTTTTACCTGAAAGTTTTAAAAATTTACCAATGAGTTCTTCGGAAGGATGTCTATCGGGAGCATCATCTGAATATCCATAGACCCACGCAGTATCAATAAAATTTCCACCCCTCTCAGTAAATTCAAAAAGGCACTTCAAACTTTCATTTAAATCAGCTCCGACCCACATATCCGGGTCGTTGGCTAACTGCCAAGTACCAAAACCTATTTCTGAAACTTTTAAGCCTGTTTTACCAAGAGTACGATATTGCATACTCACAAATTTAATTATCTGTTTTAGTCCAAATTGTTTTCCATTACTCTTTTGATTTTAGAGTCGGGAACAAAATTGTTTCTTTGATCGCCCAAGTGTTAGTGAAAAACATTGTCAAGCGGTCAATGCCAATGCCAATCCCGCCCAAAGGCGGCATGCCGTATTCCATTGCTTCTAAAAAATCTTCATCTACCTGCTGGGCTTCTTCTTTGTCTTTTCTGACAGTTTTGACATCCGTTTCAAACCTCTGCCTCTGTTCTCTTGGATCAGTCAGCTCGCTCCAACCATCGCAGATCTCTTTGCCGCCAATATAACCCTCAAACCTTTCTACCCAGTCTGAATCTTCAGACTTTTGCTTCGCCAAGGGAGAAACATCTTTGGGATAATCAAGCACCCAGGTTGGCTCAATCAGTTTGCCGGCAACCAAATGCTCAAAAATCAGGAAAATCAGCTGGCCTTTGGTTTCACCATCAATCAGCTCAATCTTGTTTTCTCGGCAGTATTTTTTTAAAAACTCCGGGGGGTGTTCTGCGGCATTAAAACCCAATACCTGCTTAATTGCTTCAAGCATAGTAATCCGCTGCCATTTTTTGCCAATATCAATAGATTTGTCTTCCACCTGAATTACTGTGCTGTTTAAAACTTTTTTAGCAATATGCTTAAACAAGCCCTCGGTCACATCCATCACCTGATGATAATCAGCATAAGACTGATAATACTCAACCATCGTAAATTCAGGAAAATGGGTCTGGTCAATTCCCTCGTTCCGAAAATCTTTACAGATCTCATAAACTTTTTCATAACCGCCAACAATTAAGCGTTTGAGATAAAGCTCATCGGCAATTCTTAAATAAACATCTTGGTGAAGCGCGTTCAGATGAGTTTTAAACGGCTTGGCATTAGCCCCGCCATAAAGCGGCTGGAGCGTCGGCGTTTCCGCTTCCCAAAATCCCAAACCGTCTAAATACTCCCTTAAGGCAGAAACTATTTTTGTCCGCAGATTAAATCTCTCCCTGACTCCGGGATTTAAAAGCAGGTCCAGGTATCTTTTCCGGTAGCGCTCTTCAACATCTTTTAAGCCATACCATTCGGTTGGCAAGGGCCTTAAAGATTTAGACAAAAGCTGAAGCTCTGTCACCTCAACCGTAATCTCTCCGGCTTTGGTTTTAAAAACCTTCCCCGAAACAGCCAAAAAATCCCCCCGATCCAGCAGTTCAATCTCTCCCCAACCCAAACTTGGCCCAGCCTGAACATCAGAATTAACCGCCAGATTTTTCTGATTAAAAAGCAATTGAATCTTCTCTTCAGAATCTTTCAGGTCGGCAAAAACCATTGCCCCATGCTCGCGCAATGACCAAAGCCGGCCGGCAACCAGAACTATTTTATCTAAAGATTTTTTTGCTTGACTAATTTTAATTAAATCGCCTTTAACCCCGATTTTAGCCGGATACGGGTTAATGCCTCTTTTTTTCAGCTCTTTTATTTTTTCTTCTCTTGTTTTGATTAACTGTTCAAGAGTGCTCATTTGAACTAAAGTATCTTGATAATTTTATATTTTATTTCCTTGCCGACCATATTGGTCATCGCCACCTCGTCGCCGGCTTTTTTCCCCAAAAGCGCTTGGCCTAAGGGCGACTCATTTGAAATAAATCCTTGGGCCGGATCGGTTTCTTCAGAACCAACAATGGTAAACTCAAGCTTCTTCTCTCCTTGATTTAATCTGACGGTTGAACCAATCATCACGGTCTGGGTCTGGTTTTTTTTCTTAATCACTTCGGCCCGCTTGATGAGATTTTCCAGCTCTAAAATTTTCGTCTCGTTTAGAGTTTGGGCTTCCCGAACTGCCTGGTATTCAGAGTTTTCCGACAGATCGCCTTGGTCAACAGCGTCTTTTAACCGTTCAATCAACCTTTGCCGTTCAGCTGTTTTTAAAAGCTCAAGTTTTTGTTTGAGCTTGGCCAAACCGGCTTCGGAAACATAATATGGCTTGTTATTGTCTTGGTCCATAGTAATCTGATAGATTTTAGCTGTTTCTGTTAAAAAATCAAGGAGCCTACCCTACTAATGTACTAATCTTTACTAATTTTACTAATAGGTTAATAGAATTGGTATATTCGTATAAATTTGTAAATTAGTAGGACGATAATCGGTTTTCCCAGTACCAGAACATAATTTCTTTTGCCAAAGGCACGGCTCGGGCGCCGCCGCTGCCACCGGCCTCAACCAAAATCAAAAGCAAAAACTCCGGGTCTTCATAAGGCATAAAAGAAATAAACAGGGCATTGGTTTCAGACAAGCTTGAGCTAGTCTGGGCGCTGCCGGTTTTCCCGGCCAAAGAAAACGGCAGATCGGCTAAACTTCGGGCTGAACCCTGAGTAATGGTTTTTTTCATTCCCTGATTAACAATCAAAATATTTTCCTTCTTCACCCCGACTGTTCTTAAAATCTCCGGGCTGGTTTGGCTAATTAATTCTCCGGTTTGCGAATCAGTAATTTTTTTAACTAAAAACGGTTTATAAATTGTCCCCTGGTTGGCAAAAAGCTGGTAATTAACCGCTAGCTGAATCGGTGTTTCCCTGACATAACCTTGGCCAATCGCATAAAGATAAGTATCGCCCAAACGCCAGGGATCATTAAGCTGATTCTGCTTCCAATCAGGATCAGGCAAAAACCCCTGGTTCTCGTTAATAAACTCAATTCCGGTCTTTTCTCCCCAGCCAAACTTTTCCAGATAAGACTTTATCCTCTCTGCCCCCAAACCATCTTGGTTGCCATAGCCGCCGCCAATAGTGTAAAAATAAACATTGCAAGAATCAGCAATTGCCTGTTCCATATCAACAAAACCATGAGCCTTCCAATCGCGGAAAATATACGGCTGGTCTGGAAAATAAGGATTAGGAACTATAATTCTGCCTTCGGTGTCATCAATCTTCTTTTGGGGATCAATCAAGTTTTCTTCCAAAGCCGCCAGAGCAATAAACGGCTTAATCGTTGAGCCCGGGCTATACTCGCCGCTGACTGTTCGGTTGAAAAACGGCTTAGCTGGTGAGCTAAACAATTGGCTAACTTTTTCAACTGCCGCGCCTTCAGACAGATCATAGCCCGGATAATTAACTAAAGCCAAAATCTCTCCGGTTTTGGGATTTAAGCCAATGCCAACCGCGCCTGATTTTGAATCAGTCACGTTTCTTTTCAAAACCTGATAAATCTTGTCTTGCAGTTCCGCGTCAATTGCCAGCTCAATTCTGCTGCCCGGCTGGAAATAATCAATCTCTTTTTCATCAACAAGCTCGTTCCGGGCATCAACCAAATAATTCAGTTTGCCCTGTTTGCCGCGCAAAAAATTGTCAAAAATAAGCTCAACCCCGGCTTTGCCAATAGTTTGGTTTAAAGATAAAGCTGAATCTTGGTCTAAATCCGACTGGCTGACAAAACCAGTATAACCCAGAACATGGCTAAGACTGGCGCCAAAAGGATAAACTCTTTCAAACCGGCCAACCAGCTTAAATCCGGGCAGGTCTGCTTCATTGGCTTTAATCTTAATTGCTTTTTCTAAATCCAGATTTTTTTCTAAAATCGGCTCTGACGAAGAATCAATTTTCTCCAAAATCTGGTCAGTCGGGATTTCTAAAATTTTGGCTAAAAGCTCAACTTGCCGATTTAATTCGCTTTGGTCTTGAGAAAGCTTTTCTCGGGTTAAAACCAATTGGTAAAAAACCTTATTTTCAGCAACGACCTTGCCATAACGGTCCAAAATCACCCCCCGGGGCGCTTCCAGAAAAATATTCCTCAAAGAATTTTCATAGGCCTTTTCCTTAAATTCCGGAAACTGAATTATCTGGTAATAAAAAGACAAAAACCAGCTCAATCCCAAAAAGCCGATTGCCAAAACCGCCACTAAGAGAACGTATCGCTTTTCTAAAGAAAATTCTAATCTTTTTGCCAATTTTTGCTTTTCATCAAGCAAAATCTCTTCCGGTTCAATAATAAATTTGTTTTTTTTAATTCTCATTTTTTTCTAAAAGCAAAAGCAAGCAGATTCAAACCTAGCAAAAATCCCAAGGCGCTGAAAAACCAGGGACCAAATGCCCAAAAGCTAATCAATTTAAACTTCTGACCCAAAACCAGAATCAGCAAACTGGCAATTAAAAATAAGGTTCCGCCGCCAAAACTCTGGGCCAAGCTAGTTAATTTAGCCAATTTTTTATGAAACAAAGCCAAAAGCCAAAAACCAAAACCAAACAAAAATAAAGAAAAGACCAAGTTTGCCCGGCTGAAAACTGAAAAAATTAAAGAAAACAAAACCCAGGGGAAAATCAATTCCTTCTCGTTAAGCCGCCAAAAACAGATGCCAAAGCCAACCCAACTGAAAAACAGTCCGGAAAAACTCAAAAACCGGCTTAAAGAAAAAACCTCTAAGCCAAGAAAAACAAGCCCAAGGATGAAAAAAAACACCAGCTCTTTTCTCATCTTTATTTTTTGAAAAAATTCTTCACCAAAAAAACCGCTCTTAAATCATTCAGATTAAAGCCCGGCTCAACCACTGCTTTTTTTAACTGAAACTCGGTTGAATCCTCCAAACTCAATGCCTGACCAAGATAAAATCCAGCCCGGAAAATTCCGTCCCGGCCCGAAGACTGAACCAAAGCCAACTGATCCGGAGCCAATTCAAACTCTTTAGGCAGAAAATCAAGCGCAAACCCTGAACTAGTAAAATAAAACAAGCCTCGGCCGATTGAACCATTAGAAAAAACAATCTCGGCCGCGACTTTTAAACTCGGGTCAAAGATTGTCTTAACCACGCTATAATTCTGGCTAACTGACTCAACCTGGCCAACCAAAGTCTTTTCTGAAATTAATGCCCAGTCTCCGGGTTGAATTCCTTGAACCGAACCCTGGTCTAAAAAAATCCTTTTACCGCCCGAACCAAGAACAAAACCAATGACTTTTGCCTGAATTCCTTCCGGCTGGTAGAGTTCAGTTAGATTCTGGTTCAAAACCTGTTCAGAGAGTTTTTCTTTTAAAACTAAGGTCTGGTTTTTTAGCTCTTGGTTTTGTCTTTCCAATTCTCTTGCTTTAGTTAAAACCAGAGACAGATTAATAAACGGCTTTAAAACAAAACCGGTTCCAGACTGAACCAGGTTAGCAATCAAAGAAAATCCCCGGTTTAAAACAAAAAAAACCAAACCCAGAATAATTAACCAGCCAAAAAAGCGAATAAAAGACCTCATGCTTAAATTTCTAAATTAGATTTAGACTAATCTAAGGAAGTCTCACTTCCTTAGATTAGTCATTCATAATTCATCATTCATTATTCTAAAATTCAGCAGCATAACAATAAAGCAATGAGACGATGAAATTACTCCGGCGCTTTTTCAGAGATTGTATCAACCAGGATATCAGAAAGCTTATCAATGTCTTCCAAAATTATACTGGTTCCCCGAACCACAGCAGTTAAAGGATCGTCCGCGACCCTAACCGGAACCCCGGTTTTTTCAGATAAATATGAACTCAAGCCGCCAAGCAAACTGCCGCCGCCAGCCATATAAATCCCCCGACCCATTAAATCCGCTACCAGTTCAGGCGGGGTTTGTTCAATAGTTTCTTCCACTGCTTCGGTTAAGTTTTCAATTGAATCTTTGATTGCCTCGCGAACATGCTTCTCCTTAATCACCATTTCTTGGGGCAAACCAGTAACCAAATTCCTGCCTTTGATAATCGCTTCTTTGTTTTCTTTTGAATCAATCACTGAGCCGATTGAGATCTTAATCTCTTCAGCGGTCCGCTCCCCGATTGCCAGCTTAAACTCGTCCCGAACATAATTAACAATATCTTCGTTAAGCCGGTCTCCGGCATAGCGGATGCTTTTGGAAACCACAATCCCGCCAAGAGAAATTACCGCTATTTCAGCGGTGCCGCCGCCGATATCAATAATAAAATTCCCTGACGGTTCGCCCACCGGCAGTTTGGTGCCGATTGCCGCAGCCATTGGTTCCTCAACCAAAAAAACTTCCCTGGCGCCGGCATTTTTTCCGGCCTGAACCACCGCCCTTTTCTCCACTTCAGTCCCGCCCAAAGGCACGCCCACCACCACTCTGGGACGATTGGGGAAAAACGCCGAAACCTCGGCCTGAACCTTGTCAAAAAAATATTTGAGCATCTTTTCAGTTACCTCAAAATCAGACACCACGCCGTTTCTTAGGGGCCGAATCGCGACAATATGCCCCGGAGTCCGGCCAACCATCTTTTTCGCTTCCCTGCCTACAGCCAAAATCTGGCCGGTTTTTTCATTGATCGCCACCACTGACGGCTCGTTAATTACAATTCCCCTGCCCCGGACATAAACCAAAGTATTGGCCGTGCCTAAATCAATGCCAATATCTTTTGAAAATAAGCTGAAAAAAGAGTTAAGCATAAATATGATGCCAATATGCGAATTTAATGCTAATCAACGAAGATGCTAATAAATTTTCTATTCACAGATCTGTGAATTCGCATCTTGAGATAAATTTTAGCACAGAACTCTTTAAAAAACACATTCTTGACAAATATATATATATATGGCAAAATCGGGTCAGTTCCTAAATCCTAAAGGAGGCCCAATGAATAAGAAAAAGTTGCTCGCCTTTTTTGTATTTATCCTGATCGCCACCGTTTTGGCAGGATGTATTTCCTACAAAGCATACCTGCCAACTGATGGTAAAGAGTTTGGCGATTTTCAAATCGTCAAACGAGACTCAACAGTGCTTCTCCTGGTCCAGACCGAATCCGGGGAGATTGAGGTTGACGTGGAGAATCTGGACGTCTACTACGATGTCTCCGAAGGTCAGACCGAATACATAATTTTCTTCTCCACTACTGGCTACACGGAATTTCATTTCCGTGAGTCAAAAAAACCGCAATAACCGCAATAACGCGGCAACTCAAAAACACTCTGCTTTTAGCAGAGTGTTTTTTATCAACGAAAACAACATCGCAAGTCCTAATTTACGACTTACGATGTCGTAAGGCGCAAATGCAACAATAAAATAATGTAGCAATGAATTTTTAGTGCTCTTTAAAATAAGCCATGGTCCGAATCACTGAATCGGGATTTAGGCTGATTGCCCGAATCTTAATCTGCCGGAGAAACTGGGCAAACTCCGGATAATCGCTCGGCGCTTGGCCGCAGATGCCAACATATTTTTTCTTCTGGTTGCACTTCTGGACAATTGTTTTTATCAGCTCTTTAACTGCCTGATTATTTTCATTGGCAATATGAGAGATAACCCCTGAATCCCGGTCCAGACCCAAAGTCAGCTGGGTTAAATCGTTTGAACCGATTGACAAACCGTCAAATAATTTCAAAAAATCGTCAATCAAAATCACATTGGATGGAATCTCGGCCATCATATAAACTTTCAATGATTTTTCACCTCGTTTTAAGCCATAACCGGACATCGCTCGCAAAACTTGTTTTGCCTCCTCAACAGTCCGGCAAAACGGCACCATCGGCGCAACATTAGCTAAGCCCATCTCGTTTCTGACTTTTTTGATTGCCCGGCATTCCAATCCAAACGCTTCAACAAAATCCTTATCATAATACCGGGAAGCACCGCGCCAGCCCAGCATCGGATTTTCCTCTTTGGGTTCATACAAACTGCCGCCAATCAAAGTCTCGTACTCATTGGTTTTAAAATCAGAAAACCTGATAATTATTTCTTTGGGCCAAAAAGTCGCCGCAATCTTGGCAATGCCTTCAGCCAATTTGTCAACATAATATTCTTTTTTATCTTTATATCCTTGAGTTAACCGCTCTATCTGCCGGACAATCTTTTTTATCTCTGCCGAAGAGTGGTGATGGATAGTTTTTTTGCCCGATCTTAGTTTTTCATAATCAATCAAAGCATTCGGATGGGCTTTGATTTCTGAAGCAATAATAAATTCCA
>JBFMGR010000012.1:0-3798 GCA_040753135.1 Patescibacteria group bacterium
CTTTATATTACATATAAAGGCGCGCGCGAACAGAAACTAATGAGCAGACATACATCTCGCTCCTTGTTAGTCGCTCGACCACATTGCATTCTCGCGTGAGGTGATGGGGAGCAGTCTATCATCTCACGCTCGGGTCGTACAACAAGCGTGTATGCGGTTTATGGCCTTGCAGGCCAACACCCACATTGGACGGGTTGTAGTAGAATACAGATATTATCAACCCGTCCAACATCGCATACACGCGAACGTTAGGCGAAATTCAAGCCCGAGCCTAAAACAGAAAGAATTTTAAAGACAGGAAAACAATTTATTATTTATGAACAGGATAATCTTAATTGGTGGTTCTCCAACAGCTGGAAAAAGTTTCACTGCAAGAAAAATTGCAGAATCTCTTAAACTTCCTTGGATTTCCACAGACACAATCAGAGAGCAAATGAGGAAAATAGTTAGCAAGAAAGATTTTCCAAATCTCTTTACTCACTCTGAAGCCACACCAGATATGGCTGTTGATTTTCTTTCAAACAAATCGGCTAAAGAGATCGTAAAGCACCAAAACGATGAAAGCCTTGATGTTTGGAAAGGCATAACTGCGTTAATCGAAACCGATTATGTTTGGGGTGATTTTATTATTGAGGGCGTGGCTGTTTTACCTAATTTAGTCAAGAAAGTGTCTGTGGAAAATAAAGAGATTAAAGTTGTTTTCCTTGTGGACGATAATATTGGGCGTATTCGCAAAACAATTTTTACCAGAGGGCTATGGGATGATGCAGATAAATATCCTGATGATGTTAAAGAGAAAGAAGTTGAATGGGTTATCGAATTTAACAATTACATCATCAGAGAATCAAAAAAGTATGGTTTTCCTATTGTAAAAATTGGAGATAGAAAACAATATATTAATGAGATAAAAGAATTAATTCAATGAACGGCTCGGGCTTGAACTCAAGGGGGCACTGCGCTTTGGCTTCGTTTCACTACGCCGACCCTCGCCTAACAGCGGATATGAGGTTTGCTCCTCGGTTCGGGGCTCTCCCATGTCCCGCCGAAATTTAATAAAATAAATTAAGGTGTCGGCGGGGCATCAGATATACCGGAACGTTAGCAGAAATTGGCTCGCTAATTTATAATATAAAATATATCTATGAATAAACTAATTTTTCTTTACATAACAAACGATTCAGTTGATGGAGCTAAAAAAATAGCACGGCATCTTTTAGAAAAAAGGATGATAGGATGCGCAAATATTTTTCCTATTAGTGGCTATGTACTGGTGGGAAGGGAAAATTGAAGATGGTAACGAAGTTGTTTTGATCGTTAAAACTACAAGTGACCGTTTTGAAAAAGTGCGTGATGAAATTGCTCGCATACATCCATTTGATACTCCATGCATTCTCAAGATCGATGTTGATCCAAACGAAAAATATTTGCGCTGGATCGAAAGCGAATTAAAATAGGAAATGAGCCAACTTCTTCTAACACAGTATATGCGGTTTAAGCCTTGCAGGCTCTCACCCATATTCCGCTACAACTTTTTGTATTAAAATATTGATGCAGCGGAACATCGCATACGCTGAAACGTTATGTGAAATAGCCAGAAATTTCTTTATTATTTTTTAAGATTTTTTGGCAATTTATTTCAGGTTGAACATAACTTGTGATATAATTTTAGTCAGTTTAATAATTAACTAACAACATTATGAAAACACCAGAAATGGGCGGGAGTTATCCCGAAAAAACTAAATCGGATCTTGTTATTAGTAGAGCTGAAAAATATATTGATCAAGGAAACCTTAAAGGAGCAGTTATTTCTATCGGTTCCGATATTAACGATGACCCAACTATTGATGGAATTCAGAAAAAGATCATCGTTAGCTTATCAATGGAATATCAAAGTAAACCTAATTTATCACGAGATGACGTTGATACATTTATTGATTATGTGAAAAAGCTCCTTGAATAAATTGCCAAAAAATACATTAAGGAATAGAAATTTCTGTCTACATCACATAACAGCGTGTATCTGACTACGGAAAATTGGCGTCAATTAAATCCTTAAGGAGTGCCAATTTTCCTCCGCCCAAATTTTCATCCCTTAAACAGATGATGGTTTGGGTGGAGCTCTATTAAAATGCGTGCGTTTGATAATTAAAATTTATTCCATTTAATCGGGATGAAAACTTCAGATACACGCAGACGTTATGTGCAATCCGCCTCCGTGCCCCTTAACCGATAATTTTATAATCATTCAAATTTAACTAGTAGTATTATGATATCAAAAGCCCTTATCTGCGTAGATTTTGAAAACGAATGGACTGATAAAAGTTCAGATTATTTTGTTGGCGATATTTCCGAGCTAATTAAGAAAACCAACAAACTCATAGATTTTTGCAGAAAAAATGGTTACAAAATAATCTTCACTACGCACATCGAAAAAGATTCTGATTCTGCTTTTGCCCCTGATTCAAAGAACGTTGAGATAATCAAAGAATTGCATAAGCAAAATTCCGATGTGCTTATTACAAAAAATAAAATCAGTCCATTCTATAAAACAAATTTAGATAAGCATCTTGAAGGAATTGATGAAATAGTTATCTGTGGAATTTTGACAAATTTATGTGTTAGAAGTTTGGCTCAAGATGCTTATGATAGAGATTTCAAAATCACAATAATTAAAGATTGCTGTCGGGCTTTTGATGTTGAAACACATGAGTTTACGCTCAAAGATTTGAAAGCTACAAGAGAAGAAATTGAATTCTTAAATTTGAATGAATTTACTAAATGAACGGGGCAAAAATAATACTCTGAAATTTCCCTTCGGGACGTTGCACTAAATTTCAGCCCTTCGGGGAATATAACAAGGGATATGAGGTTACGAAGTCTTGCAGACTTCTTCACCCAAATTGCTCCCGTTGGTCGCAACTTCTCATATCCCCGATGTTAGGCGAAATATTTTTATGGCAATTGTGAATCCTTTTTTATTTTTTTTCTTATTCAAAATATTTTCATGAAAAAAATTATTTTTTGGGTGATGGGGAATGAAAAAGTTGTTTTAGTCTTTAGTTTCTTGCGATATTACATTTCATGGTTTTTTGACAAAAATTCCGAAAGGAGGTTGTTCTTCGAGAAGATACAACCCTATACGATGGTAAGCTATAAAAGATTGTCTCATCTCTGGGACATTGTTAGCGAGCTTGAAAGAAAAAAAATAAAAGGAAATTATGTTGAGTGTGGTGTTTGGAAGGGCGGTAGCGCAGCAATCATGGCATATTTGGCACAGAAGCATAATAGCGATAGACAGATTCATCTTTTTGATTCTTTTGAAGGAATGCCCGAACCAACAGTGATTGACGGAGAAAGAGCAGCTATTTTCTCTGGAGGAAAAACTTCAGGCAAACAAAAAGCCATTGGTAAAACAGTTGGTGTCATTGAAGAAGCGAAAAAACTCTTTTTCTCAGAACTTGAACTCGATAAAAAAAACATAGTTTTTCATAAAGGTTGGTTTCAATCAACTATCCCAGCAAACAAGGAATTAATAGGGAAAATAGCCGTTCTTCGGATAGATGCCGATTGGTATGAGTCTGTGAAGGTTTGTTTAGAAGAATTATATAATCAAGTTATCCCCGGAGGTTACATAATATTTGATGATTATGGATTTTGGCCGGGGTGTAAAAAGGCTGTAAAAGAGTTTTTTCAAAAAAGGAAAATCAACTCACGGTTGCAAAAGATTGATATTTCTGGGACATTTTTTAGAAAATAGCGTTCCTTCAAAAGAAAATTGCCATAAAAATACTCAAGGGG
>JBFMGR010000012.1:3898-13278 GCA_040753135.1 Patescibacteria group bacterium
AGGCTGTAAAAGAGTTTTTTCAAAAAAGGAAAATCAACTCACGGTTGCAAAAGATTGATATTTCTGGGACATTTTTTAGAAAATAGCGTTCCTTCAAAAGAAAATTGCCATAAAAATACTCAAGGGGGCGTTGCACTTTCGCTCCCGTTGGCCGTTCACCCTCGCCTAACAAGGGATAAAAGAGAAATGGCTCGGCTCGGTATTTCCCCAAATTTTCTTCGTTACGCTACAGAAAAATTTCTTTTATCCCGAAACGTTATACACAATCGAGAGAAGAGCTATTAAAAATTTGTGGGGCAAAACTTTTAAGTATCATATTTTTCAATAGTATTATGGTAACAAAAATCACTTATTTTGTTCATGGTACTACAATTGATAATGAACAGGAAATCTCCTCTGGCTGGTCTGATGTTGAACTTTCAAAGTTAGGGATTCAACAATCAAAAGAACTTTGGGATAAAATCAAAGACAAGCATTTTGATGTAGTTTTTTGCTCTGACTTAAAACGGGCTGTGCATTCGGCTGAATTAACTTTCAAAGATAAGGTTAAAATAATTCCTGATAAGCGTTTGCGAGAGTGTAATTATGGAAAATATAATACACAGTCTTCTGAAATTATTGAACCCCTACAAGAACAACACATAAAGAGGAGATTTCCTGATGGTGAAAGTTACGAAGATGTCAAAATGAGAATAAGTGATTTTCTTGATTTTTTGAAGAAAAATTATGATGGGAAGTCGGTTGCCATTGTTGCACATAAAGCCCCACAGTTAGCGTTAGATGTTTTGTTGAAAAATAAAACCTGGGAACAGGCCTTTGCTGAAGATTGGAGAAAAACAAAAGCATGGCAACCGGGATGGGATTATACAATGGAGTAAAAGTTTTGCCCCTTTTATCATGAACGCTCTTTTCTCGACTCACTTCGTTTTGCTCCGTGCCCCGCTGCGCTCTCGCTTCACTGCGTTATGCTTGGGACACATAACAAGGGATATGTGGTTCGGGGCTCGGCTCGCTATTCTCCCAAATTTTCTTCGTTACGCTACAGAAAAATTTCTTTTATCTAGAAACATTAGCATAAAATCGGCAAGATCAGATGATGCGCAAATATTAGCTTCTAAATTATTTTTATTTACAAGAAAAAGGCGCCAATAACGTAGTCAAGGAAGAGCAAGGTTAAATAATCAGCATGCCATCGCCGAAGGAATAAAATCGGTAATTGTTCTTAATTGCCAATTGATAAAGCTCAAGAATTTTTTTTCTGCCGGCAAAAGCACTAACCAACATTAAAAGAGAAGATTGGGGCAGGTGAAAGTTGGTAATCAAGCTATTAATAATTTTGAATTTATAGCCCGGCCGGATGAATAGACCAGCGGTTTCCCATTTTATTTTACTCGATTTTGTCTTGCCAGCTAAATAAGCTGATAAAATTTTTGAACTTTCTAAAGTTCTGACCACCGTAGTGCCGCAGGCAATAATCGGCCAAGAATGTTTTTTCGCTTTTTTGATTAGCTCTAATGTTTGTTTGGGGATAAAAAATTCTTCTTGATAGAGCTTATTGCTTTTTAAATGTTTTTGTTCTAAGGGCGCAAAAGTGCCCAAATTAACATTCAGGTTGATAAAGCCGATCTGATGGCCTTTGTTTTTGAGTTTTCTTAATAACCGATTAGTAAAGTGCATTGAAGCAGTTGGCGCGGCTACCGAACCGGGTATTTTGGCAAAAATAGTTTGGTATTGTTTTCTCAATTCTTTTTCAGATAAAGGCGAGTGCTTAATATAAGGCGGAATTGGCGTTTGGCCGTATTGGTTTAAAATTTTTATCAGTTGGTTGATTGGGAAGCTGGGTTTTAAGTAAAAAATTTTGTTTTTTTGTTTTATTACTAAAAAATATTTATTGTCAGTTGTTGGTTGCGGCTTGTTGGTCAAGTACAGTTTTGTATTTGTTTTTTGGCCCGGAGAGATTAAAGCTTTAATCTGGTTGTCAGCTATCCCCAAACAGAAAACCTCAACTTTGCCGCCAGTTGATTTTTTAGTGTAGATTCGGGCCGGAATGACTTTGGTTTGGTTAAAAATAATTACTGAATTTTTTGGTAAATACTTATCTAAGTTTAAAAAAATATCATGCCCAACTTGATGAGTTTTAAGAGAATAAACTAAAAGTTTAGCTTTGTCCCGAGGTAGAGTCGGCTTTTGGGCGATCAGGTTTTCAGGCAGAGGATAATCAAATTGCTTTAAATAAGATCGAAAATCCATAACGTTTTTAAACTTTCTTGTCTTTTGGGGAATTTGCTTATTCTCAAATTCTTAAGAATTTGAGAATAGTTTAATAGTTGTTTCTAAAACAAAAAGATTTAAGTTTTGTTTTTTATTGTTTCATCCACCTCGCTCCGCTCGGATGAAACTGCGCCAGCTCGTTTCATCCACCTCGCTCCGCTCGGATGAAACTGCGCCAGCTCGTTTCATCCACCTCGCTCCGCTCGGATGAAACTGCGCCAGCTCGTTTCATCCACCTCGCTCCGCTCGGATGAAACTGCGCCAGCTCGTTTCATCCACCAGTTTAGCAAAAATACCTTAAAATAAAAAATAAACCGATTCAGCCAATCAGGTTTTCGCTGGGGATAACTTCAGAGATAAAATTTATTATAATTTTATCAGCTTATTCTGTTGTTTAGTGCCCAGCCGTTTCAAGCAAAGCAGCTGGGTGAAAGGAGGCATTATGAACGGACCATGAGCTGGGAAAGGAATTTCCTTTCCCAGCGCCTGAAGAGGCGGGGCGGCAAATGCCGCCCCGCGATTAATTTACAAAGACGCTTTAGATTAACGTTTGTAAGAAATTACGCTTCACGCTTCATAATTCATTATTTACTTTTTATACTCTATGATCCATAATTCATAATTCATTATTCACTGTTTTGTGTTAATTTATAAATTAAGATGAAAAAACAGGTTTTAAACCAAATTTTAATCTGGTCAGGCGCAGTTTTAGCTTTAGCAGTGATTTTTGTTTTTATGTATTACTTTGTCTGGTTGGGCGGGAATCAATCAAAAGCAGGCGAGTATCAGATTCAGCTTACTAAAGCTGATTGGCAATTGGGCAATCCAAACGCAAAAGTTGTTTTAGTTGAATACAGCGATTTTCAGTGCCCGGCTTGCGCTTATTACTCTTCCTTACTTAAACAATTGCTTGAAGAGTATTCTGATGAAGTTTTGTTTGTTTACCGTCATTTTCCTTTGTCTAACATCCACAAAAACGCTAATTTATCAGCTTACGCCGCTGAAGCCGCAGGCAGACAGGGCCAATTTTGGGGAATGTCTGAAAAGCTGTTCTTGAATCAAGAAGACTGGGCGGAAAGCAACCAAGCAAAAGAAATTTTTGTTAGCTATGCTGAAGAGCTGGGCTTGGACCAAAGCCGGTTTTTAGCTGATTTAGATTCAGAAGAAATTAAGGATAAAGTTTTCCAAGATTACCAGTCAGCGCTTTTATACCGGTTAAACGGCACGCCAAGCTTTTTTATTAATGGCAAAAAGATTCAGAACCCAAGGACTTTAGAAGAGTTTAGGAAGATAATTGAGCAGGAATTAACCAGCAGTTTTTAATTCCCAATTTCCAATTCCTAATTTCTAATCACTTAAGATTTTAGATGTTAGATCAATAAAACGATCCCAACGAATAACGAATTTATACGAATTTACGAATAAACGAATTCATATATTCACTTATTCGCAATAGATTCGCTATTCGTTGATTAAATGCTAAAAAAGTAAATTCATAACCCTTGATTCATAATTCATAATCCCGATTTAGTGTTATAATTAGTTTAATGGCTCCGAAGCAAAAGATTTTTTTAGGCATCTTGGTTTTAGGCAGTCTGATTGGTTTGTTGGACACATCTTATTTAGCGATTTTGCAGCTTAAAAATAATCAGTATCTTAGCTGCGATTTTTGGGGTTTTAGCTGCGATAAAGTCTTAAACAGCGTTTACAGCAAATTCTTGGGCATTCCTTTAAGTTTTTGGGGTTTGGGCTATTATCTAACCCTGTTTTTCGGAGCCGCGGCTTATTTAAGCCGGCAAAACAAACTGATTTTAAGATTAATTGAACTTTGGGTCTGGCTCGGCGCCGGAGTTTCGCTGATTTTGGTTTATCTTCAGGCCGCGGTGTTAAAAGCTTTTTGTTTGTATTGTTTGATTTCCGAGCTGGTTATCTTTACAATGATGATTAGTTATTTAATAATTAAATTTTTGATTAAATCAGATTATACTAATCAACGAATTTAATACGAATCTACAGATATGCGAATTGTGAAACAGGAAAATAAGTTAATATATCCGAATTTGTCTTATAAGTTAAGCCGGATTCTTAATTCTGAAACTTAAATATCCGCATATTTGTGAATTAGCATAAGATTAGCATATTAGTATAACGTAGATGTTTGTTCTTAAAGCCGGCGGCACCAGAGAATTTTTCAATAAAAAAAAGATCGCCAGTTCTTTGGTTAAGATTGGCATGGATAAAGAATGGGCCAAAGGCGTGGCAGACGAGATTCGGGCCGGGTTTAAGAGAAAAACCGTCAGTTCCGACGAAATCTTTGATTTAGTTTTGGAAAAGCTTAAGCCGTTTGGCAATGTTTATTTGGGCAAATACAATCTTCGCCGGGCAGTTATGGATTTGGGCCCAACCGGTTATCCGTTTGAAAAGTATATTGCCAGAGTCTTGGAAGAGTATGGTTATCAGGCAAAGACCAACCAGTTTATTGATGGTTTTTGCGTCAGGCATGAGATTGATGTCCTGGCGGAAAAAGACAAGTCTCACTTTATTGTTGAATGCAAGTACCATAACACCCGGGGCGCTCGGTCTGATCTAAAAGTCGCTTTAGCTCTCTGGGCAAGATGGCTGGATATCCAGCGGAAATGGGAAAAAGAGGCTTGGCATCCGGAAAAGTATCATGGCGTTTGGCTGATAACCAATACTAAATGCACCAGTGAGGCAATCAAATATGCCGAGTGCGTTGAGATGCTGATTACCAGCTGGGGTTATCCGGGCGAGATGAGTTTGGAAAAGCTGATTTATAAAAAACAGCTTTATCCGGTTAATATTTTTCCCGGAAAAGAGTACCAGCGGTTCTATTATCGGCTCGGGCAAGAGAGGATTTATCTCTCGAGAGATTTGTTAAAACATTCGGCTAAAGAGCTGGCAAAAATGCTTAATGCCAAAGAACTGGAAACCCAAAACTGGCTTGATCGGGCCAGGGAATTAGTTAACCACGAGTAATCAAAGCAATGAAAAGAACTGTTGCTATTATCGGCGCCGGAGAATTAGGTTCAGCGTTTGGTAAAATTTTAGAGTTGCTTGGCCATCGGGTCTATTTATGGGATTTGGTTCCGGAAAAAAGAAATACCGGGAAAAGTCTTGAAGAGATTATTCGGCAAGCCGAGCTTGTTTTTTTAACCGTGCCTTCTTGGTCTTTAAGTGCGGCTTTGGGTTCGGTAAAAAATTTTTTAAATCCGAAAACTAAACTTATCTGCGCCTCAAAGGGGATGGAGAAAACCGGCAAAACCGTGCCGGAGATAATTCAAGAATCAATTGCCAATGATTTTGCAATCCTGTCCGGGCCGATGATTGCCGAAGAACTGGATCTGGGTCTGCCAGGATTTTCTTTGGTTGCCGCTGGGGGAAAAGAGCTGTTTGAGGAATTAAACTTATTATTTTTGGGTTCAGGATTGCGGCTTCAATATGCTTCTGATTTAAATTCGGTTGCTTATGCCGGAATTTTGAAAAACGTCTATGCTTTGATTTTGGGTTTAGCCCACGGCTTAAGCCAAGGGGACAATGTCCGAGGTTTTTTAATTTCTGAAATTTTAAAAGAGTGGGAAGATTTAGCCAAAATCCTTGGTATAGACAGTTCAGTTTTAAGGGGCTTGGCTGGGCAAGGAGATTTTATTGCTACCTCAATCAGCCGGTATTCAAGGAACTGCCAATTGGGGGAAAAATTAGCCAAAGGAAACTTAGATAATTTAACCAGCGAAGGCTTTGAATCTTTAGCGCCTTTGATTAAGCTTGTTCGCGAAAAAACCAATCAGCCCCTGCCAAAGTTTTTAAATGGCTTAGAAAGAATTATTATCAAAAAACACGAGCCCAAAAAAGTTTTTCAGGAATTGATTGAGATTTAATTATGCCCAAAATTATTAAAAATAAATCTTTATTAGCCAAAACAAGGCAGAGAAAAATTGCTTTGGAAATCGTTGAAGCCGGCTTAGCAGCAATTCAAACCGAAGCGGTCTTAAGCCAAAAAGTTAAGCTGGTTGGCAATCAGCTCCGAATCAATGGCCGGCAGTTCAATCTTAATGATTATCAGAAAATCGGATTTTTGGGGATAGGCAAATGCGCTTTTAAATCAGCCAGATTTTTTGAAAAGTTATTAAAGGCAAAACTTTGCGGCGGAGTGGTAATTGATATTAGCGGCGGCAGATTAAAAAAAATAAAGTCTTTTATTGGCAGCCACCCCTTGCCTTCGGCAAAAAACATTGTTGCGACTAAAGCGGCAATCAGGTTTGTTAAATCTTTGGATCCGGAAAAGGACTTGCTGATTATGGTTATTTCTGGCGGCGGCTCAAGCTTGTTTTTTTCTCCTGTTGGAATCAGCTTAAAAGATTTTCAAAGCCTGACTTTAGATCTGCAAAAGTCAAAAGCAGATATCTATAAACTCAACACGGTGAGAAAACATTTGTCTTTGGTTAAAGGCGGCAAATTAGCCAAAATAATCTATCCCTTAAAGACAATTGGTTTGGTTTTTTCCGATGTGATTGGCGATGACCTAAGCTTTATTGCTTCCGGGCCGCTAGTTTTGGATAAAACAACAAACGAGCAGGCAAAAAAAGTTCTTCAGCAATACGGCCTATGGCAGAGATACAAGGGCAAGATTGCCGAGTTTTCCGAGACGCCCAAGGATAAAAAGTATTTTAAGAATATTCAGAACTTTTTAATTCTCAATAACCAGACCGCGCTTCAAGCAATGGCGAACAAAGCCAAGCAATTAGGTTTAAAGCCGAAAATTTTAACTGACAAGCTTTCTTGTCTAAACTTTAATGCTTTTCAAGCAATCAGGACCAGAGCGAAAAAGTTCAAAAACCACAATCTGTTTTTAGCCGGAGGCGAAACTAAAGTTAATATTATCGGCAAAGGCAAAGGGGGAAGGAATCTGGAAGCGGCTTTGGCCGGTTTGGTTCAAATCAAGCCAAACGAGCTGTTTTTAGCTTTTGCTTCTGACGGAATTGACAATACTGATTTTGCCGGCGGGGTTAGCGACACTCTTGCTTTACTGGAAGCAAAGAAACTGGGTTTAAAGATTAAAGAATATTTAAAAGACAATGATTCTTATAATTTTTTCAAACAAATCGGAGACTATCTGAAAACCGGCCCAACCGGCAGCAATGTCTCAGATTTGATGCTATACTATAAGACTAATCGCGAATAAGGCGAATTTAATAAGGCAATAATGCGAATTAACAAAAACTCTAAATCCAAAATCCTAAACTTTAAACAATTTCAAAATCTCAATATCCAAATTCTAAATTGTTTTACATTTTTAATTTTGGTCATTTTAATTTATTTGGGATTTAGGGTTTAGAATTTTTTTATTTATATTATTAATTAATAATTTGCGTATTAGCAATTACTTCTATGAAAAAACATATTTATTGGTTTAAGGAGCTGACAATTAAAGATGTGCCCTTGGTGGGAGGTAAGAACGCGGCTTTGGGCGAGATGTATCAAGAACTGATTCCTTTGGGAGTCAAGATCCCAAACGGGTTTGCGGTTTCTGCCCAGGCGTTTCGCGATTTTATTAAATTTAATAATTTGAGCGGGAAAATCAACCAAGTTTTAAAAGGTCTTGACACCCATAATGTGGCCCAATTGGCTGAAAAAGGCAAAGCGGTTAGACAATTGATTTTATCAGGCGAGTTTCCCGAGGACCTGAAAAAAGAAATTATTAAATTCTATCGTCAGCTTTCTAAACAATATCAAGCTGAAAATGTTGATGTCGCGGTTCGGTCATCAGCCACCGCCGAAGATCTGCCCGGCGCTTCTTTTGCCGGCCAGCAGGAAACTTATTTGAATATCCGGGGCGGAAAAGCGCTTTTGGAAGCGACAAAAAAATGTTTTGCTTCTTTGTTTACTGACCGGGCAATTTCTTACCGGGTAGATAAAGGGTTTGACCAAACCAGTGTGGCTTTGTCTGTTGGAATCCAGAAAATGGTTCGGGCCGATAAGGCCAGTTCAGGGGTGGCTTTTACTTTAGACACTGAAACCGGATTTAATCAGGTGATTGTGATTAACAGCGTTTATGGCTTAGGCGAGCTGATCGTTCAGGGTAAGGTTATTCCTGATGAGTTTATTGTTTTTAAGCCGCCTTTGGCAAACGGATTTTATCCGATTATTGAGCATCGCTTAGGTGATAAAAATATCAAGATGATCTATGGTTCGGCGCGGCTTACCGCAAGCAGCGGCAGTCAAACCAAGGGTAAGCCGACTAAAGTTGTTCCGGTGCCAATAAAAGATAAGAATAAATTTTCTCTTTCTGACAAAGAGGCGATTAAGTTGGCTGAAGATTGCTTAAAAATTGAACAGCACTTTTCCAAAAAGCATAAAAAATATACGCCAATGGATATTGAGTGGGCTAAGGACGGATTAACCAATGAAGTTTATATTGTCCAGGCCCGGCCGGAAACGGTTCATGCCGGCAAAAAAGAGAATATCTACGAAGAGCATATTTTGGTTTCCAAGCCAGCCAAGCCGCTTTTGACCGGAATTGCGATCGGGACAAAGATTGTTGCCGGCAAAGTCAGGGTAATAAAAAATGTTAAAGACATTTATCAGTTTAAAAAAGGCGAGGTTTTGGTAACCGAGATTACAGACCCTGACTGGGAGCCGATTATGAAGATTGCTTCCGGAATTATCACTGACAAAGGCGGGAGAACCAGCCATGCGGCAATTGTTTCTCGAGAGCTGGGCGTGCCTTGTTTAGTTGGCAGCCAAAACGCCACTAAAGCTCTGAAAACCGGTCAGACCGTAACTCTGGATTGCTCTTCTGGCGAGCAGGGCAAAATTTATTCCGGGGCCTTGAAGTACAAGGTTTTAAAACATAATCTTAAAAATCTGCCGAAATTAAAAACTAAGATCTCTCTGAACATCGGCGCGCCGGATGAAGCGTTCCGCTACCATGCTTTGCCGGTTGACGGCGTTGGTTTGGGCCGGTTGGAATTTATTATTGCTTCAGAAATCAAAGCCCATCCGAATGCTTTGATTGATTATGAAAAACTAAGATCGGGCAAAAAAACTATCCATCACCACTCTTCGGCAGAGATAAAAAAGATTGTCCGGCA
>JBFMGR010000013.1 GCA_040753135.1 Patescibacteria group bacterium
AGGGTTGTTGTCCCATTTCATAGTAATATGAAATTAGTATCGGCTTATAACGGTGGATTGAAGACGGTCTTTCCATTCAAAGAATGGTTTTAGGTCTTCAAAATACCGTGGGAAGTCAGAGGGAAAGAAATGAAAAATTATGAAGCTCACTAAACAAGAAAGGGCCGCTTTAATGGGTATGGTTTTGGGCGACGGTTATCTTCAGAAAGTTGGCAAAAGAAACGCTCGATTGCGCTTGGAACATAGTTTTAAACAGCGTGATTATCTTGAGTGGAAAACTGAATTACTGCCGAAATTGTTTCAAGGGAAACCTAAAATGTTAAAGCGAGTTCATCCGATTACGCACAAAACCTATTCGTATGTGCGGCATCAATCAAATTCTTCACCAGATCTTGGCAAATTGCGCCAAATTTTTTATCCCGAAGGGAAAAAACATTTGCCTGAAAATTTGGAGCATTGGTTGATTTCAGCGCTGACATTAGCAATTTGGTATCTTGATGACGGCTATTATTATCCAAGGGATAATTGCAGTTATCTTTACTTAGGCAGAGTTTCCCATCAAGAAGCAATTATTGTCCAGAGAGCAATTCTAAAAAAATTTGGTTTGACTGTTAAGGTTTTAGACAAAAAGCAAAAAGGTTTTGTTCTTTATTTTTCTACTAAAGAAACAGAAAGTTTAGTTAAGTTAATTAAACAGTTTATTATGCCCCAGATGGCATATAAAATTCCCTCTTGACCCCGTAACGACTTGCCCTGGATAGGGCAGAGTTAGTCGCTCAAAGCGATTAGCTAAAACGCCGACCCCGACCAGTGCGTCTCACTTTCGTGAGGACGTAAAATTACGCGTCGCGAGAGCGAGGCGCATTGATATGGGTGAAGATATAGTCTAATTAGTTTTATTTGGTAAAACTTATTGAACAGGCTGGTCTGGTCCGAGAGTCCATATCGACGACCAGGTTCGGCACCTCGATGTCGGCTCATCACATCCTGGGGCTGGAGAAAACATAACTTCTCTCCCCAAGGGAAACCTTGGGGTAATAAACAGGCCCAAAACGGTAGAGGCTAATCATTGACCTGCATTTGCAGGTCCCAGGTGGTATAATTATCACAATGAACGCTAATGCCGTAGGAAAAACGTGTGCTGAAGCTGATCGAGCTTATCTTGCTGGTCTTATTGATGGCGATGGCTGTATTATGGCTACCATCGAGAAGCACAGTGAGAAAAAATTTGGTTTTCGCGTACGGGTGACAGTTAAAATTACACAAAAAGAATCTCGTCTGGTTTATTTTCTGGCACAACAATTTCGCATCGGAAAAATCAGATACAATAGAATAACACACGATTGGATAATCAGAGATAAGAGCGAGGTTCTTAAGATTTTAACCATGATTGAACCGTACGCAAAAGCAAAGTTAAAACAGATTGTCATAGCCAAGAAGATACTAAAGTCTTCTGATGCGACGCGATTTGGTTTAATGAAAATGGCTCGGTTGGCTGATACATTGTCAAAGTTTAATGTACGTTCAAAAGAACGTCGGAAAAACTTTGCGGCAATGATCAAGGCGCAAGTTTCCTCTAACGACTGATTCCCGGTTTTTTGAGACCGAGGATGAGATATGTCCGCTTTAGGCGGAGTATCATACGGCTTGCACCTACAGTTTATTCTGGTGACAGAGTAAATATGGTGAAGGAATAGTCTGATCCTCGCGGAAACGCGAGATAACAAATAAATGAGGTCCCAAGGGTTGGACTGTTCGTCCATTAAAGTGATACGCGAGCTGGGTTCAGACCGTTTAGGTCGGGAGATAAATTAAAATCTCATGATTTAAACAGTCTGAATCCAGAAAAAAGAGATCGAAAACGGCGGCTCTTGGTAGTAATACCAAGAAGTAAAGTCAACTCATATCGGTGGAGTCTTAACATAGTTGGAATACTAACCTGTCGTGTGTTAGGATAATACCGAGGGAAGTTGTGTATGGTTATTTCGTCAACCAAAAGCGCTTATTTAGCCGGGTTTCTTGACGGTGATGGCAGTATTTATGTTCGCTTGAAACCAAGCAAAGAATATCGATACGGCTATCAAATTGCCCCGTACGTTGTTTTCTTCCAATCCGCAAAATATCAAAAAGATTTTCAAAACATCTGCAACTTGATGAAAATCGGTTATTTGCGAGAGAGAAATGACGGTATTGTTGAATATATTATTGGTAGAGAGGAAAACATCAAAGAATTGTTAAAAAACATTAAACCGTTCTTGATTTTGAAAAAGAAACAAGCAAGTTTAATGCTTAAAATTCTTAAAAAGAAATCCAAGATAAAAGATAGAAGCGATTTTGAAAAACTTGTTTCTCTGGTTGAAGAATTCAGATTTCTGAATTATTCAAAAAAGAGAAAGCCATATATTAACCCCGTAGAGACTAAACGTTGACCATCCCATACTGCGGGATGAAGGTATAGTCCGTACAATAATTAAATTGTATGCGTGAGACAGGTCGGTCTCTATCTGCCGTGGGCGCGGGATACTTGAGAGAAGCTGCTCCTAGTAAAATTTTGCTACTTCCCGCAGTAATGCGGGATGACAAACCGGCTCATAACGGTGAAGCCTTAATTTGTTCCGTTTCGTTGATAGCTGTGATTGCTTTGGTCTAGCAATCATAGTACAATTTACTTGAGGACCGGAATTTGATTAAGGTAATACCGTGGGAAGTCGCCTTGAGTTTATCGAAGGGTTGACCCCGTAACGACTGATTCCGAAAGGATGAGAGCTTGACCGAAAGGTTGAGCTAAAACGCCGGCCCCGACCAGTGCGTCTCACTTTCGTGAGGACGTAAAATTACGCGTCGCGAGAGCGAGGCGCATTGATATGGGTGAAGGTATAGTCTGCGCCATTAGTGATAATGGAATACGTGACGAGAGGACCGGAGTGGACGTACCTCTGGTGTACCAGCTTTCCTGCCAAGGGAACTGCTGGGTAGCTATGTGCGGATGGGATAAGAGCTGAAAGCATCTAAGCACGAAGCCCTTCTCAAGATGAGGTATCCAATGAGATCACTGGGAGACTACCAGTTGAGTCTGTTGCTCTGCAACGGGAATATCAAATTTCTAATTACTAATTTCCAATGAAACTTTCTAAAATTCTAAAAATTTGGAATTAGAAATTGGTTATTGGTAATTCCGTCGCAGAGCGACGGTTATAGGCGCTAGGTGTAAGATCCGTAAGGATTTCAGCCAAGGCGTACTAATTGATCCAACTGCGAATACCAACTTAGATCTAAAAGACGAATATCCGGATAGTAAATTTTTAACAAAACTTCGTTTTAGGAAAAGTTAAAAATTACTACCAGATTAACTTGATAATTGATTTTTTTATTGTTTAAATAAATTTGGCCGGTGACCATAGCTTATTGTGTCCCACCTGATTCCATTCCGAACTCAGCCGTGAAACCAATAAGCGCCGATGATACTCCCTTGGGGGAAAGTAGGTATTGCCGGCCATTTTTTATTTCTGCTGGACTAGAGTTATGATAAAATGTTTTTAATGAGCAACAAAATTGTTTACCAAGTTCAGAACAAGCCGAATTTGAAAGAACTGGAGCGCTTATTTGTTGCTGCCTTTAGCCAGAGTCCTGATTCAGATAAATTTACTCCAGAAACTGATCAAATTCTTAAAGAATGGCTTGATTTGAAAGAGCTTAAAAAATATCTCCCCTACGGAACTTTAATTGAAGCGAGGTGCCAAAAGCAATTAGTTGGTGCGGTTTTTATTGCCAAGCAGAATCCGATTACCTGGCCAGATGGCAGAAAAGCAGAAGGGTTTATTCTGGCGGTTTTACCCAAGTTTCGTAATCGGGGTATAGGCAAGCGATTAATAAAAATGCAAGAGATTGAGGCAAAAAAGTTTGGCGCGAAAAAGATAGTTATCAACACCCATGTTTTGTTAAAAGCAAATCAGAAATTGTTTCAGAGAATGGGTTATAAAAAAATTGGGATTTTGAAAGATTATTATGATAATGGCGATGCGGTGTTTTTTAGTAAAGATTTATAAAATTTATGAAACTAACCAGGCAGCACATTTTAGCTTTTTTAAAGACAAATAAGTTAATGCAGGTAGCAACAGCCGGAGATTTCCCCTGGATTGCTACGGTTTATTATTCTTTTGACAAAAGATTAAACCTCTATTTCTTAAGCAGTGAAAAAACTTTGCACAGCAAGCAAATTAAGCAGAATCCAAAAGTCAGTGTCGCGATTGCTGATTCGCGTCAGGATATAAAAAAGCCCAAGAAGGGTCTGCAGTTATACGGTTTATGCAAGGAAATCTCCGGAGCTGGGAAAATAAAACATGCCTTATCTTTATGGAAAGAATTTTTAAGCGTTGATGATCCGGAGCTAAGTTATGAGAATCTAAGAAAAGGTTTGACCGGCAAGATTTATAAGATTACTCCAAAAAGAATCAAGCTTTTTGACCAAGAACTGTTTAAGGACGTTGATGATGGAGAAGAGCCGGTGCTAGAACTATAGAACCCGGAAAACAGAAAACAGAAGCTTAAAAAACTATTCTCAAATTCTTAAGAATTTGAGAATAGTTTTTTAATTGCCCATAGCCCCTTTTTGAGTTAAAATTGATTTTATGAAGCGTTTTTTAAAACAGTTTGTTATTGCGGCAATTTACTTACTGATTTTTTCCGGAATCGGGCTTTTAGCTTGGAACATTTTTTATACCCCAACTTGTTTTGACGGCATAAAAAATCAAGGCGAAGAAGAAGTTGACTGCGGCGGGCCGTGCCAGTCTTGCGAGATTAAGACCCTATCTTATCCAATTGTCTTAAGAAAGTTTTTTCTGCTTGACCCAGAAGGCAATGCTTTTGACGCGGCAATTCAGCTGAAAAACCCAAATCTGAACTGGGGCTTAAAGTCTTTTGATTACCAGATCGATTTTAAAGACGTTTCGGGTTATGTTCTGCCCGGATCTTTGTATGGCAAATCGTTTTTAATGCCTAATGCTGGTCAATGGTTAATGGAAACCGCCAAATTTGCTCCGGCTGAAACCAGAGAGATAGAATTGAAGATTAATACTTCAACAATAGAGTGGAGCAAAATCAGGCCTTATGTGGCAGAGAACGAGTTTGTTATCAGGGACCAGCAGTTTAAACTTTTGTCGCCGCCAGCTTCTGGTTATGCGGAAGCAACCGGGGCGATTGAGAACAAATCGTCTTTTAATGTTAATGATGTTGAGATTCAGGCAGTGCTTTATGACAAAGACAAGCGGCTTATTAGTTTTGGCCGGACAACGATTTTTTCTCTGCGTCAGGGTGAGGTTCGGGAATTCAGGATTTTCTGGCCAAAGAAGTTTGTTAACCGCAATCCAGTTGCCGGTTTAGATATTCTTGCCAATATCAACTTTTTGGCTGACGAAAGTTTTTTGCAGCGATACCAATATTAGCCATTAGCGACTCGAAAAACTCGAATTTCACCCGAATGACGTGAAGGATAATAAAGTTAAAGGTTTAAATAAATATGGGACTTAATAAAAATTTTAACGGGGCTGAAAAAGATTCTTCCGAAGAGGCACAAATAGATGCAATAATTTTACAAGTTGAGCAAGATATAAAGCGCTTAGAAGAAGAGATAGCAAAGGCGGAAGCAGAACTGGCTGTAAATCAAAAGATCAAAAAAGTTTTGGATGTTTTAAAAAGTGACAAAATTGACAATCCTGATGGTTTGCGTGCGTTGATTAAGGAAATAGATTCAGAGATCGAGAAATTGGGAATGGCTCAAGAAGTGGATTTTTGGCCGGAGCTGGAAAAAGAAGTTGAGAGTCTGCTTGAGAATTATAGATTATGACATTTAATTTTTGAATTTCTCTATATGCTGATTAAAAAACTTGATTGGTGGCTTTTGGGTTCAGTTGCGGTTTTGTTAGTTTTGAGTTTGGCGATTCTTTATTCTTTGGGTACGACTAAAACAGAAAATTTGACTTGGTTTTATCGTCAGGCAGTTTGGATTGTCGTTGGTTTAGCCGGCTGTATTTTTTTGAGCCTAATGGACTTTCGGGGCTTTAGCACCTCACCCTTTATAATTTTGATTTTATATTTTTTTGTTATTGTTTTGTTAATCAGTGTTTTGGTTTTTGGCAAGACCATCTCTGGCAACCGAGCTTGGTTTGCGATTGGGCCGTTTACCTTCCAGCCGGTTGAGTTTGCCAAACTGGTTTTAATTTTATTTTTGGCCGGATATTTTTCAGAAAAAAACATTGAGATTTGGCGGATTAGGCACATCTTTATTTCTGGAGCAGCGCTTTTTGGGATTTTGGGCTTGGTTTTACTCCAGCCGGACTGGGGTTCTGGCTTGGTTTTGGCAGGTATTTGGTTTTTGATGTTGTTAGTCAGCGGCGCCAGGACTAAACAAGTTTTACTTATAATTCTCTCATTCATAATTCTTGTTTTAATCAGTTGGCAATGGTTTTTTACTGAAAATCAACAGCAGAGAATCACTGGTTTTTTATTCCCCCAACAAGATCCTTACGGCGTTTCTTATAGCCAGAGACAGGCTTTGATTGCCTTAGGTTCAGGCGGTCTCTGGGGGAAGGGTTTGGGCAGAGGCACTCAAACCCAATTAGGGTTTTTGCCCGCTTCGCGAACTGATTTTATTTTTTCCAGCATTGGCGAGGAGCTTGGTTTTTTGGGCGTTTCCGCGGTCTTGGTTAGTTTGGGAATAATTTTCTGGCGGTTAATCTTATTGGGTTTGTCAGGAATGAACAATTATGTTAAATTGTTTTCTCTTGGCTATCTGGCTTGGCTTTTTGTTGAAACCGTAATTCATCTCGGAATGAACTTAGGGTTTTTGCCGGTAATTGGCATAGGTTTGCCATTTGTCAGTTACGGCGGCTCGCATTTGCTGGCACTGTTTATAGGTTTGGGGATAATTAACAGTATCCAGATCTACGGCAAGTAGCTGTTCTGTGATAGAATTTAGAACAATCATTTGAATTTTCAATTTTTCTGGCTTCACCCAATCTTGTTGTAGTCACGCTAGATCTCGCATAGCGAGATAAAGAGAAACACTGGATTTTTTCACCAGAGGCGGACCGTCCCCGGTGAGCAATATTTTAATTTTCAAACTTTTAGAAATTGGTTCATTGGGATTTGATTGGAAATTGAAAATTGGTAATTGAGAATTATTTCAACATGGTTAAAACTTCAATTTTAACTGAACAGGAATCAGCCGAGTTTTTGAAAAAAGAAAAGCTTGGCTTGGGTTTAATTTTGTTTTTTTGCCTTATCCCGCTTTTTATCTGGGGGTCTTTTATTGTCCGGGCGTTTTATCTTTCTTTAGAAGTCCAGGAAACAAAAGTGGTGATTAAAGAAAACAGCGGCTTTTTAGAGGTTAGCAGAACATTAAAAGAAAATGGAATAATCTCTAATTCAAATATTTTTAACCTCTACCTGATCGCAAGCGGCAAATTCA
>JBFMGR010000014.1 GCA_040753135.1 Patescibacteria group bacterium
GGCACGCTAAAGCAACAGCGCCGTTACAACTACGGCTGGACCGACGAAATTCTGCTGGCAGTGTTCAGAGAAGACTTTTTGCCGCCCTGGCAGGAGTTTGCCAAAGATCTGGCTGCTTAACCAAACCAATCCGCCTAGGCTAAAGCTTCGGCGGAACCAAAAGCGCCTGTCTCGGCCAGGCGCTTGTTAATTCATACGCACTAAAAAATCAACTGGTTTAAAACGATATTCTGTTGAAAAATACTCCTCTATTGTCGAATTATATTGAAAATTTCACTCCCCGCTTTCCCAGAACTGCGACGGACAGTTAATATTTATCTCTGAATCTTGATAAAATCTTGAGCCTAAAAACACGCCGGCGCCAAAAGCTAAAGCCACAAGCAAAAACACGATTATTCCGGAAACAATATCCTCATAGTGGTCAGCCCAAAAATCTTTCAACTTATCTTGAATTTCCTTGATTTTAACCATATTTTTTGGTATTATTGAATAAAAGAATTATATCACAAATTTAAAAATTAAATTGGTAATTAGAAATTGTTGGAAATTGGAAATTAAAAATTAGGAATTTTTATTAGGTTATGGCCCATACAAAAGCCGCTGGCTCAACAAAATTAGGCCGAGATTCACAGCCAAAATATCTCGGGGTTAAAGTCTTTGACGGACAAACAATCAAGCCCGGCGAAGTTATTGTTCGCCAAAGAGGCACAAAGATTTTACCCGGTAAAGGCGTCAAAAAAGGCACTGATGACACTTTATACGCCTTAAAAGAAGGCGTGGTTAAGTTTTTGAAGAGAAATATGAAAAGCTTTACCGGCGCCAGAAAGAAGAAAGTCACTGTCCAAATCGTGTAAAAGTATTAGGTGATCAGTATAAAGATAAAGTATTAAGCAACTAAAAAATCTGCCTCTGGCAGATTTTTTAGTTTATAGTTTTTAACAATCAATATTTCCCGTGTTCCCGAACCGTTAATTTGTAGATTTTAACTATTCTCAAATTCTTAAGAATTTGAGAATAGTTTGTTTTGCAAAAATATCTTTATACCCAATACTCTATGTTTTTTTATGCTTGATGCTAATTTTTAATTCTGCGGCTAAGCCCTTGCCAAGATTAATCTTGATTTTGTATTCTCCCTCGTCTTTCAAACTATGCTCTAATTCAATTGCGTCTTTGGCCAACTCGCCAATCCCCTGTCCTACCAAGTAACGATTAATCATTTGTTTGCTAACGCCAGCAAAGACACTGCCGTCTTTTGCTTGCTCGAGTTCAGCTTCAAAAACCAACTGATTAATTTCCCCCTGCCACTGCTTGAATTTTTCCAAATCTTTCTCTTCCTGTTCTTGTTTCTGCCTTTGTTCTTTTTGCCAGCGGGCTAAAGCTTCGGGGTTGGCAATTTCAGCTAATTTTTTAGGAATCAAAAAATTCCGGGCATAACCGGTCTTAACTTCTTTTAACTCGCCTTTTCTGCCCAAGCTCTTGATGTCTTGTAATAGAATAACTTTCATAACTTCACAAATCCTAAATCCTAAGCACTAAATCCTAAATAAATTCAAATGACCAAAATTAAAAATCCAAAACTGTTTAGAATTGAAATATTGGAATTTTGAAATTGTTTAGACTTTAGAATTTTGGATTTAGAGTTTTTGTTAATTCGCGTTATTAACGATTACTCCTGCCTAATTATCTCTATCGCTTTATCCAGTTGCGGGTCTTTGCCAAACTCGTCAGGAGCCTCAACAACAATATCCGGCTCTAAGCCGACTTTGGAAATATCGTGTTCATTTGGGGTCAGCCATTTAGCAGTAGTGATTTTTATTGATGAATCTCTGCTTAAAGGATAAAGTTCTTGAACCGAGCCCTTGCCAAAAGTCTGTTCGCCAATCAGCTTAATTCCTTTGTTATCCCGCAAAGCGCCGGCTAAAATCTCCGAAGCCGAAGCGCTGCCGCCATTAACCAAAATCACGACCTTTTTGTCTTTTAACAAAGCCAAACCCGAAGCTCGGCAGATAGAACAGACATAAGCGCCATTGCCGTCATCTTGCTTAACTACCACTGAACCCGGTTCTAAAAACCAAGAAGCTAACTGAACCGCATAATCAAAATAACCGCCTGGGTTGTTTCTTAAATCAAGAATAATTTTATCCCGACCAGTCAGAAGAATCTCTAAAATCGCTTTTTTAAACTCAAAAGAAACCGGACCGTAAAAATTATAAACTTTCAGATGGGCAATATCATCGCCAATCTTTTCAAGCTTAACCGAAGGAATGTTGATTGTGTCCCTGACCACTTCAATTTTTTGGCTGGTTTCAATGCCATCACGGATAATCGTCAAAACCACTTTTGTTCCTTTGGGGCCGCGGATCTTTGCCACCGCTTGATCTAAGCCAATTCCTTGAGTTGAGGCCCCGTCTATTTCAACAATCTTATCGCCCGGTTTAATTCCGGCCTTTTGGGCTGGCGTGCCTTCTAACGGCGCAATCACTGTTAAAACATCTTGTCTGATGCCGATCTCCATTCCCACGCCTTCAAACTTCCCGGAAATCTCTTCCTCAAACTCCTGCTTTTCTTTTGGTTCAAAGAAAACCGTATAAGGATCATCTAAAGAGTTAAGCATTCCTTTAACCGCGCCATAAACCATTTTCTGATAATCAAGTTTTCCTCGATTCAAATAATGCTCTTGAACCGCTGCCCAAGCGTCCCAGAAAATAGAGAAATCCGCTGTTTCTAAATCTTTTGGCGCCTCGGGATTGACAATCCCTTTAACTAAAACCTGTTTAATATCAACTTGCCCAGAATTTTCAGCTGAAGGCAGATAATTAAACCGATACAGAACAAAACCAGCGCCTAAAGCAAAAAACAAAACCGCGCCCAAAACCAAACCAAGGCCAAAGAAAAATTTTTTGCCTAAATATTTGTCTTTAGTAAAAGGAATCTTCAACTGCATCCTGATAGTAGAATCTTGACAAATCGCTTGTCTCAGCGATTAGCCCTTAATTAAATTTCTTGAACCAATTTAGTCTCCTTATCCCGTTTATTTTCACCGTGACGCGATTTAAAAACAGGTCAAAATTCACTACGGGACAAGTCAACGCAATACTAATATCAAAAGATAAATTCGTATCATTCGGATGTATTTGTATATTAGTATCGCATCTTACTATATCATAAAAGCTCAAAACTTGCCAAACTTTGGTATTCTGCCCCTTCTGGTTTTAAAACGCTTTGCCAAAGTTCAAACTTGTCTGCTAAAAAACTTTGGTTAAATATTTTTTCTTCAAACTTGAACTTACCGGTTTTTCTTAAATCAAATCGGGCTAAGGTCAGGTGAAGAATCTTTTCCTGGCGCAGATTTATCTCCAGATTAAACTCCTTGCCAAGCAAAGCATTGACAATATTTTTCTGGAGATTAAAAAACTCAACCGAATTTTTAAAAACTAGCCAAACCATTCGTTTCTCTTTGTTCGGCGGCGCCAAAATAATTTTTTCAGATTCAAGACTAAAAGCTTTAGATTTCCGATTATTTCTTAATGTTTCAATAGCTAAATTTGTTTCCGCCTCATTCCAATACTGCGGCGCCAATAAAGTTAAGTGCCAGTTTTGCCTCGGAACCCAGCGCAGATTTAAGGCCTGAACCTCCTTTTCCAAAACCATTTCCAGCTCTTGTTTAAATGTTTCCGGCAAAGGCAAAGCAATAAAAATTCTTTGTTTTATCATGCTATAATTCTTTATAATTACGCGCTGTCGTCACGTCTATCCTATTCGCAATCTGTAGATTAACATAAAATTAGTAAATCAGCATCGTTATGCCTCAAAAACCAAGAAAAAACCAGGAAATTTTAGATTTTTTAGAGGCAGTTAAAAAACAGCTCAATGACGCTAACCCAAAGAATTTTGGGTTGTATATGAAGTTATACAAAGTCCACGGCAAAGAAAAAATTTCCCGGGCTCTGGAGATTGCTTTGCAGAAAAAAGAAATTACTAACAACTTCAGATACTTTCTCGGCATTTTAGCAGAAGAGCAAAAACGTCGGCCGGAACTTAAAGAAAAATCAGTTAAAATAAACCAAGAAGTCTTAGAAAAATATAATAAACTCAAGAGAAAATTAAAAAAGAAATTAACGCCAAAATACCAACGAATCTCCAGAACCCGCTCCCGGTTGTACCATCAAGTCGCAAAAGAAGAAAGAAACAAACGAAATTAGTTGTACGTTGTCGCGGCCAGTATCGTAAAACGTTAAACATTAAACTATACGGGCAGCGAAACCGAAAAACGAAAACATGAATTTAATAACCGGTAAGAATAAAAAAATCTTAAGAACCCCAGCCAAACCAGTGGAAAAAATCACACCGGAAATCAGGCAATTAGTTCGGCAGATGAAAAAAACAATGAAAGAAAGCCGCGGCATTGGCCTGGCCGCGCCCCAAGTTGGAGTTAATCTCCAAATCTTTGTCGCCCAAACTTATTACCAAGATGAGGGCTACCAAGGCAAGCTCTATGCGATAATTAACCCAAAAATTGTCAGTCTTTCAAAACAAACCGATAAAATGGAAGAGGGTTGTTTGAGTTTGCCCAAAATCTACGGCGAAGTTGAACGGCCTAAGAAAATCACCATTGAGGGTTTAGACGAGATGGGCAAAAAAATAAAAATTAAAGCTTCAGGTTTGTTAGCAAAAATCTTCCAGCACGAGATTGACCATTTAAACGGAATTTTGTTTGTTGATAAATCGCCTAACGCCGAAAAATCTATTGATTAACAATTTAACTTAACAATGAAACAATTTAGCAATTTTGTTTTTTTCGGTTCCAACGAGTTTTCTGTCATTGTTTTAGAAAAGCTTTGTCAAGCCAACTTGATTCCAAGTTTGGTTATCACTCTTCCGGACAAACCAGCGGATAGAAAGAAAATTCCCACTCCCCCGCCGCTTAAGCTAACAGCTGACAATTTACAACTAACAACTCTTCAGCCGGAATCGCTTAAAAATAATCCTGAACTAATAAAAACAATTGCTGAACTCAAGCCGGAATTCGGCATTGTTGCTGCTTATGGCAAAATTATTCCCAAATCAGTCTTAGACTTATTCCCTAAAGGCGTTTTAAACCTTCACCCTTCATTATTACCAAAATACCGCGGCCCTTCGCCTATCCAAACTGCTATTTTAAACGGCGATAAAAAAACCGGTGTTAGTATTATACTTTTAGATGAAGAAATGGATCATGGCCCTATTTTAGCCCAAGAACAGGCTTTTATTTCTTCAGACGAGTATTTTACCGACCCGTCTAAAAACCTTGCTCTACAAGGCGCTGAAGCGCTTAAAAAGGCAGTTCCCTTATGGCTAGAAGACAAAATTAGCCCAAAACCGCAAAAACACAGCCAAGCCAGTTATACTAAGCTGTTTACCTGGCAAGACGGCAAAATTGAGCCTAATAAGCCAATTAAGCAGGTTTATAACCAGATTCGAGCTTTAAGCGAAGAGCCGGGAACATGGTTAAGCTGGCAAATGGCTAATGGCAAATGGCTAATAGTAAAGATAATCAAGGCAAAGATAATTTCTAATTCCCAATTTCTAATTTCTAAAACAATTCCCAAAACCGGATTGGCCCAATTTAACAAGGATTTAATATTAGTTTGCAAAGAGGGGGCGTTGTTGCTGGAACATGTCCAGCCAGAAGGAAAAAGAATTATGACCGGAAAAGAGTTTTTGAATGGATACGGAAAATACCTAAGATAAATTTCCAATTTCCAATTTTCAATTTCCAAATCTCTGGTTATTAGGTATTAGACAACAAGATTGCCAAGACCGCGAGAAAAAATTAAAATAATAAAGATTAATCGGATCCCTATAAAACACACCTTTCTTTTAAATCACGAAAACACTTCGTATAGAAACGAGTTAAGTGAAATTGCCTTTTCGCTTTTCTTATTTTAATAATCAATTATTTGGCTAAACTTTATGAAACTGATTGGAAAATCAAACGAAGCCGAGATGATAGCCGAGTTCCTCAAAGGAGAATATAACTCGGAACGCTTTGGCAGCGAACTAAAAAAGGCGCTCTCCGCTTCTAAGGCCGACACTAAGTTGATCTCGGAACCCAACCTTGCAGATAAAAAAGAAAACGCTCAAAGAAAAAAGTTGCTCGGCGAATATAGGGGATATGGACGAAATAAAGGTCTTTTTGAGAATTTTCCGGATAAAAACATTACCTGGCATAAAGCAACTTTCAGATCCAGTGAACTGAAAAAAGTAAAATACATTAACTACAATTACTGGACCAAGCTTTCTGATGAGACTCGCCTCGCAACTGATGCAGCTAAAAATATTCTGGCTGGCAAGATTATCTTTAAGCAAAGCAATGACCGTTTTTTCAAGGCTGCCGAAGCTATAAAAAGAGGACGTTCGTTCCCTCGTTTGATTTTCCTCTCGCGAGATGAAAACTCGCCTGTTGTTGTTTTAGAAGGACACGTCAGATTAACAGCCTACATGCTGGCCCCAGAGCGCATCCCCGATCCTTTGGAGGTCATTATCGGCTTCTCTGAAAAATTGGATGAATGGAATTTGTATTAAATTTGACCGAATGAAATCTATCTGTTCGGGAAAATTCTTAATTTCTTTGCCCGAGACAACTGGCCTGTCTTTAACAC
>JBFMGR010000015.1 GCA_040753135.1 Patescibacteria group bacterium
TATAAAAAGTCGCCTCACCAGCATAAAGATATGATGTTTTTTGAACTAAGTCGTAAAATCGCCGGACAAGCAAAAAAGCAAAATCCGTCTCAATGGTGGTATGGTTTCTGGACTCCGAAAAGAAGATGAGAATTTCAAAAATATGATAAAATTGACCTATAAAGGGTCAATTTTATTTTGCGTCCGTAGCTCAGCGGTAGAGCATCCGGCTTATACCCGGACGGTCCTTGGTTCAAATCCAAGCGGACGCACATTAAATGCTTTCTAAAATATTAAAATTTTCAGACAAATCTTATCCTTCTCTTTTAAAAGAGATTCTTGATCCGCCCAAAGAGCTTTTTGTTAAAGGCGAGCTATTGCCTAACGAATTTTATTTTTCAGTTGTCGGCCCAAGAAAGCCAAGCAGTTATGGGATTGAGGCGGCTAAATATTTTGCTCGGGATTTAGCTGAAGCCGGATTTACTTTGGTAAGCGGCCTGGCTTTGGGTATTGATACAGTAGTTCATCAGCAGGCCTTGGCTTGCGGTAAAAGAACAATCGCGGTTTTAGGCAGCGGTTTAAACATTGTCAGTCCGTCAACTAATGAAAGATTGGCTAAACAGATAGAAACTCAAGGCGCGTTAATCTCTGAACTCCCCTTAGATTATCCGCCTTTGCCAGAGAACTTTCCCAGAAGAAACCGGATTATCAGCGGCTTAAGTTATGGGGTTTTGGTGATTGAAGCTTCAGAAAGATCCGGCACCTTAATTACCGCCCGATTGGCTTTGGAGCAAAGTCGGGAAGTCTTTGCCGTGCCCGGCGAGATCTTTTCTGTCAATTCACAAGGAACAAATAAATTAATTCAGCAAGGAGCAAAATTAGTCAGTTCTGTTGGCGATATTTTGGAAGAATTTTCCCATCTGCTGGAACTGCAAAAGGGGATCTTAAATCGAAACATCAATCAAGATTTAGGCGAAATGGAAAAAAAGATTGTCCGGCTGTTATCAGAACCGAAATTGATAGAAGAGATTCTTCAACAAGCTGAAGTTGGTTCAGAGGAGTTGAGCTCTTGCTTGACAATTTTAGAGTTGAAAAGTATAGTCAAGCGAAGGCTAGACGGCAAATACCAATTAAATAAATCCTAAGCGCTAAATCCTAAATTCTAAATAATAACAAATTTTCTAAAACTAGAAATTTAATATTTGGATTTTGGTTATTGGGATTTGTTTAGGATTTAGATATTAGAATTTAGAATTTTTATGGACCTGGTTATTGTTGAGTCCCCAACAAAATCAAAAACAATCTCAAAATTTCTTGGCAAAGATTACCAAGTCGAATCTTCTTATGGACATGTTCGGGATCTGCCTAAAAGCAAGTTGGGCGTTGATCTTGCCAATAATTTTGAGCCAGAATATGTGATTTCTCCCAAAGCTAAACAAAATCTCAAAAAACTCAACCAACTGGCAAAAAAAGCCGATTCAATAATCTTGGCGACTGACGAAGACAGGGAGGGAGAAGCAATTGCTTGGCACTTAGCCGAGGCCTTGGGCCTCGGAATTTCCAATTCCTCCGCTAGGAGCGGATCCGCCTTTGGCGGACAATTTCCAATTTCCAAACAAAAATTAAAATCTCAATTCCCAAAAATTCAGCGGATTGTGTTTCATGAGATTACTAGGCCGGCAATTGAACAAGCTTTAGAAAATCCCCGAGAAATTAATTTAGATCTGGTTAATGCCCAGCAAGCCAGGCGAGTGCTTGACCGCTTGGTTGGTTATGAGCTGTCGCCGTTTTTATGGAAAAAAATAAAATACGGTTTGTCTGCCGGCCGGGTTCAGTCTGCGGCCCTGCGGCTTTTGGTTGAAAAAGAAAAAGAAATTCAAGAGTTTAAACCGGTTCAATATTTCCCCATCAGAGCTTTAGTCTCTAAACTGAAAAGCAAAGATGATTTTGAGGCTTTTCTTTTTAAGATTAATGAAAAGAATATACCCAATCCGGGAATCCTGTCGGCAGAGCAGGCAAAAACAATTGTTTCTGAATTAGAAAAAGCCGAGTTTTCAGTTTTTGATTTGATAAAAAAACAGACCAGCCGGTCGCCTTCGCCGCCGTTTACCACCAGTACGCTTCAGCAGGATGCTTGGCAAAAACTGCGCTATTCTTCAAAGCAAACAATGATGATTGCCCAACAGCTTTACGAACAGGGTTTGATTACTTATATGAGAACTGATTCAGTCAATCTCTCTCAACAATCAATCAATGCGGCGAGAAAGTTGATTCAAGATCAGTTTGGTAAAAATTATCTGCCGGAAAAACCAAATTTTTATAAAGCCAAAAGCAAGTTAGCCCAAGAAGCCCATGAAGCAATTCGGCCGACTAATCCGTTTCTGCTGCCGGAAGAGCTTAAGCAAAGCCATGATTCTAAGCAGGCAAAACTTTATCAGTTAATCTGGAGCCGATTTATTGCCTGTCAGATGGGAAAAGCCAAAATTGCCCAGCAAACCGTGATTGTCTTAGCAAGATACCAAGATCAAAGTTATTTTCTCAAAACCACTGGCCAGCAGATTATTTTTGACGGGTTTTTAAAAGTGGCTAACTCTAGTGCTAAAGAAGTGTTTTTGCCCGAACTTAAAAAGGAGGAGGTTTTAGAGCTTAAAAAAATTCTTTCAGAAGAAAAATTTACCCAGCCGCCAGCCAGATATAATGACGCTTCTTTGGTTAAGATGCTTGAACAGCTGGGTATTGGCCGGCCCTCAACTTACTCCTCTATTATCAGCACTTTGCTTTTAAGAAATTATGTCCAGCGGACCGAAACTCGGTCTTTGCAAGCAACCAGCTTGGGAATTTTGGTCACTGAATTGCTGGTTAATCATTTTCAAGAAGTGGTTGATTATAAGTTTACTGCCCGGATTGAGGATGATTTGGATGAAATTGCCAATAAAGGCAGTGATTGGCGGAAGCTGGTTAAGAATTTTTACGGGTCGTTCCACGAAAATCTTTTAAAAAAGGAAAAAGAAGTTTCCCGACAGGAAGCAACTGAACGGCCGTCTGACGAAGTTTGTGACAAATGCGGCGCGCCAATGGTGGTTAAGTACGGTCGATACGGCGAGTTTCTTGGCTGTTCGCGCTACCCCGATTGTTCTAATATCAAAAAACTGCCCAAGCAGAATCAAGAGTTGGATATTTTGTGTCCTGAATGCGGCAAAGAGCACGGCGGCAAAGTGGTGATCCGCAGGACTAAAGCGAAAAAGCGAGTTTTTTACGGCTGTTCCAGATGGCCGGAGTGTAATTTTATGAGCTGGAAAAAACCCGTAAACGAATAAACAATTTTTAAACCGGGAAAAAGTTATTTTCTTGAATTTGAGAATCAGGCGGCGTGGGCGGTTGGGGGATTGGAATTGACTCCGGTTGATTGGCTGATTCCAGAGATTGATAATTTGCTCCTGCTGGTTTAAAAAAATCAGCCCCTGTTTCAAAGCTAGGTTTTGTTTGATTGGCTTCGTTTCTCTTGTTGGTCTGCAATTCGGTTATCTCCGGCGCGCCAGCTTCGCTGCCAATGATTTTTTCAATAATGTTTTCCAGCTCTTCTTGGGAATTAAAGTTAATCGCAATCATGCCTTTGCGCCCTTTTTTCTTTAAGATTACTCTGGTTTTTAAAGTTTCTTCGAGCAGACTCTCTAATTCTTCCAACTCCGGGTCAAAATTAGGAATAATCTGTTCATAACTGCCAGCAGAATATTGGGCTTGTTTTTTAAGTTGTTTGGCTGATTCCTCGGCTTGCCTGACAGTCAGGTTATAAGAAATAATCCGGCCCAAAAGCGCTTTTTGCTGTTCAGGCAAATTTAAGCTTAAAATTATTCTGGCATGGCCTTCAGAAACCTTTCCGTTTTCCAAGGCCCTTTGAATTTCTTGGGGAAGCTGAAGCAGTCTTAGGGTGTTGGCAACAAACTCCCGCGATTTACCAACCCGAAAAGCAATCTCTCTTTGGGAAAGTTTAAATTTATCAGCCAGTTCGGCAAATGCTTTGGCGCGCTCAATGCTGTTAATGTCTTCGCGCTGGAGATTTTCGATTAAAGCAATCTCAAGCTTTTCCCGATCAGCAATGTTCTCTTTGATGATAACCGGAACCGTGTTTAAGCCAACTAATTTTGCCGCCCGCAATCGGCGCTCTCCAGCCAAAAGCTGATATTCAACCTCTGTTCCTGATTCAGTGTATTTTTCTGCCCGGACTGCCAAAAGCGGCTCTAAAATTCCGTACTCTTTGATTGAGTTAGCCAATTCTTCTAAATTATTCGGGTCAAACTCTCGGCGCGGTTGGAACGGATTGGGTTTGATTTTTTCTGTCTCAATGTAAAAAATAGATTGCGCTTCCATAGTTAATATCATAAAACAATCTTGTGCCTTTGACAATTAAACAGCTAAAAGATATATTAGAATTAAATTGGTTCGGGTAAGCTAAAGAAAAAATTGGGCAGGTGGCGGAATGGCAGACGCGATAGACTCAAAATCTATTGACCGCAAGGTCGTGGGGGTTCAACTCCCCCCCTGCCCACCAAGACAAAACTTTTCGGCTCTTTTTGAGAATCGTTGATTAGTGAACCGGATTATCTATCTTGGCATAAAATTTGACTTTTAATTTTATAAAACTTAAAATAGTTTAAGCTTATGCCTAATCAAGAGTTTAATTTCTCTTCTTTTTCTTTTAAGGCTGATATTAAAAAACAGATAATTTTTGGCAGCCTTTTAGTTGTTTTCTTGCTCGGAATAAATTTATTTTTTTACCTTAAAATTAAAAGCGCTAATCAAGAATTAATTCGTTTAAGGCAAGAAGTGGTTAAAACCCAGCAGCTTTTTGCTAATTTTTCTGCTTTGAAGATTCAGCAAAAAGAAGCTGAACCGATATTGGCAATTCTAGAAAAGGTTTTGCCGGCAAAACAAGGGGTTTTAAAAAGCGTTGTTAAGATTCAAGAAGTTGCCCAGAAAAACTCGCTTCAGCAATCTTTTTCTTTTGGCCAGGAATACCGGCCGGAATCTGGCGCCGTCGGCAATATCGGTTTTAATCTGGTTTTGAACGGGCCGATTTCGTCTTTTGCCAAGTATTTAAAAGACCTGGAGGCTTTGCCGCCATTCATCCAGTTTGGTTATATTGAGATAGCCAGAAAAGACGGCAGTTACCAGTTTAACAGCACGGGGAAAATTTATATGAGATAATTATGGCTTTGTTTTCTAAAAAAATCGGCGGGTTTAAATTGGCAATTGAAAAGAAAAAAGGTTATGGTTATGAAATTGCCGCTGTTTCGCTTGGCTTGGCTTTGCTGGCTTTGGTTGTTTATGGGCTGATTTTTATCAGTGGGCTGCTAAAAGGGCTTTTTGTTGACGAGGTTTTTGTTTCTGAACCAGATGTCAAGTTTGATTTAGTCCGAGCCAAACAAATCAGCAAAATTAAATTTTATTTAGAAAACCTAGATGCCCTTAATCAGGCTGAAGCGGAAAAACCAGCAGAAACAGAAGGGGCAACCGGAACAGAAGAATTGATTCTCCCAAGCCCTAGTCTGGGACAATAATTGATTTTTGCAGTTTTTTAAAATAAAATGAAAATCTACCCGGGTGGCCCGTCCAAGGAGAGATTACTTTCCTTAGGCGAGGCTCGTCCAAATAAAGCTTGGGCGGCTAGTTCAGCGGTAGAACGCTTCTCTGATAAAGAAGAGGTGGAAGGTTCGACTCCTTCGTCGCCCACCAAACTAAAAACCCCGATAACAATCGGGGTTTTACGCTTGTCCCCTCGCGAGGAATCGAACCTCGATCTAGAGCTTAGAAGGCTCCTATTCTGTCCATTGAACTACGAGGGGCAAAGAACTCATTTTGGGTTGAGAAATAATAATTAATCCCGGCAGCATTTATTAAATCTTAAAATTAGATTGTTGGAATTTGGGTTTAATCTGGTCGGGGTACCCAGATTTGAACTGGGACTAAATCCTCCCAAAGGACTCGTGCTGCCATTACACTATACCCCGGCGCAGGCGATTGGCGGGCAAGAAAGACTCGTGTTGCCATTACACTACAGCCCGCTGAAACTTAATTTTACCATTTTTTCATAAATAAAAAATACTTTGATACTCTGATATAATAGACAATATGTGCGGAATCGTTGGTTATCTGGGCAAAAACCAAGCTTTGCCAATAGTGATTAAGGGCTTGAAAAAGCTTGAATATCGGGGCTATGATTCGTTTGGTTTTGCCGTGTTTGATAAAGAAAAAAATTATCTTTATCTTAA
>JBFMGR010000016.1 GCA_040753135.1 Patescibacteria group bacterium
TCTGCTTCATTTAATCTGCCGCCTGACTCGCAAAATTCTTTATCCTGTTCAGTTGCCCAACCCTGGCTTAAAGCATAATCAACTCCGGTTTCCAGCGCTTTATCAAGTTCTTTATTGCTTAGCTTTAACCAACCGCCCCTGCCCACGCCTGACGGCACCTCTTGATAAATTGTTTGAGTTAATTTGGGAACTAAATCTTTAATCTCTACAAAACTCTTGTCTGAACGCAATAACCTGATCCCGCAGTTTATGTCATACCCAATCAAGCCAGGAGAAATAACACCTTCTTCTGTTAGAACTGGACATATGCCGCCAATTGGCGCCCCGTAACCTTCGTGCACGTCTGGCATCACCAAAACATATTTATATACCCCTTTGAGGGTAGAAAGATTCACTAACTGCCACAAGGACCGGTCTTTAAAAACCTCGTCTAACATTGATTCTGAAGCGTAAATCCGGGCCGGTACTTTCATATCTTTTCTAAAGCAAACCGGCACCTCCCAAAGATAGTCGGCAATTTTTACCAAGTCTTTTTTTGTCAATGGCGTTGACACAAATATAGATTGAATAAAACACTAATATTATAGCCTGTTTTAAGGTCAACCTTTTTGACTAAGTCAAAAAGATTGTTTTATCTCACTTCTTTACTCTAGAGTAAAGAAGTGAAAATTTTTCAAATATCTAACGTAATAGTTGCTTCGAGTTGCCCGTTATTTTGAGAGATTTTTAAATCATGATAAGTCGCTGCTTTGACGTCTTTAACAATCTTCCCGGAATCAGCAAGTAAAAATTCGGCTCGGAGAAAAAAACCATCAGATTTTTGCTTTAATTCATAAAAATTAACCCCAGCAATTAACTTTTTTTCTGTTTGAATAAAATATAAAGCCTCGTTTAAAAAATCGATCAACAGTCCCTCGCGGTCGGACGAAAAAATTTCAAAAATCACTGATTTTTTATCAGAAACTGCCAAATTCTCCTCCCCGGCAATAATCGCCATTAATCCTTTAAGAGCATTTTCCAAAAGCTCTTTCAAGTCTTTGCCAAAGACCTTTAGCCGAACATCAGCGGTATGTTCCAAGATTTTAAATTGGCTCATTTTTATCCCTTAGTTTTTCCGCTCAAAATTTTTAAAGCCACCGCAATCCGTTCAGAAACTTTGACAGGTTTATCCCCAAGTTCGGCAATGGCTTTTTTTGCTTGTTTCAAAGAAAAGCCCATTACCAACAAAGCTTCTTCCACTTCTAAATCAAGATCAAATAAACCAGGCTCAATTCGGCCGGATCTAATTTTCTTTGACAGTTCAAAAACAATTCTTGAAGCAGTTTTTTCTCCGACGCCAATAATCTTATTTAAAAACTCGGTTTTGCCCAACTGAATTGCTGATTTGATTTTATCAATTGGTGCTGAGCTTAAAATATTTAAGGCGATTCTCGGACCGATTTTATCCACTGAAGTTAAAAGCAAAAACAGCTCTTTCTCTTCTTGAGTCAAAAAACCATAAACTTCAAAAACTCCCTCCTGGGATTTCTGCTGTAGGAAAACAAATAGTTTGGCTTTTTTGTCTTTTGCCGGCAGTTTTTTAAAAGTTTGTTCAGAAATAAAAACCTCCCAGCCGATTCCGCTGGTTTCCAAAATCGCCCGATTATGGCTTTTCTCTTTGATTTTCCCTTCAAGATAGCTAAACATAATAACCAACTTCCAATTTCTAATTCACAATTTCCAAATCATTATTATTTTATCACGCTCAATCTTAAAACAAAACTGAATTTACTATAGGGTTGAAAATTTTCTTAATTTAAGCGATAATAAATTTAAGATTTAGAAATTAAAAATTGGAAATTTGTCATTATCATTATGCCAATTACCAAATCAGCTAAAAAAGCGTTGCGGCAAAACAAAAAAAGGCGAGTCAGAAATGTCGCTAAAAAGCAAAAAATTAAAGCTCTGAAAAAAGAGTATTTGTCCTTGACTAAAACGCAGGATTTAACCAGGGCTAAAGAAAAAATCAGCCAGCTTTATAAATCAATTGACAAAGCGGCAAAAACCAAAACAATCCATAAAAACAAAGCGGCGAGGCTGAAGAGCCGACTTTCTAAAAAAGCAGTCAGCCCCAAAAGCTGAAGCGGAAATAAAATCAACTTAAGATAAGCAGAAAATCTTTAATCCTTCCTGGACGGTCAATCTCCCGGTTTTTATTTTTGCTTCAAGCTCTAATAATTTTTTTAGTTCTAAAGCCGCTTCACTCGAAGAAATCCCCTCGGCCCAATGATTCAAATTTCTCAACCAGTAAGGATTGGTTTTATCTAAAAACTCTTTTTTAGCCGCCTGAAAATTTGGCTGGATGTTTTTGTCTTTACTCGCCACTAAAATCTGAAAAATATTGATTAAGCTCTTTAAGCGACCCAGGCCCTCACCAACATCAGCTGGAATATTAACTAAGCTTTTAGCCAAATCCCCTTTCAAAACCGCTTTAATCCAATCAAAATAATTAAGCCGGCTTTCTTGGTTGTTTAAACTAAAAAACTCTTTTAAGCCAATTTTCTTGCCCGGCTGGTACAAAGAAAGCTTTAACAATTCTTGATAAAAATAGGCCGGTTCTTTAGTTTCTAAAGACAAAAAATAATTGATTAAATATCTTTCTAAACTAATCCCCAGATCTTTGGCTAAATCCAGCAAATATCTTTCCCAAGCTTTTATTTGTTTATCTCCGGGTAAAATGAATTCTTTTTTCTCTGCTGTTTTCAATTTTAGGCCGGATTTGGATTTTTTTTCTAAAACAACCACCGCTCTTTCCTCCGAGCTAAAAGAGTTAAGTAAGTTTTCCAACTCCTTTTTTTCTGAAGCGGAAAGTTTTTCAAAACTAAAAATAATCACTTGCTTTTCAGAAAAAATTGAGCCGGTTTGCAAGAACTGCTTCAGATCAGTTAACCAAGTTTCGGTTTCCGGAGATAAAACAACAGCCCGACTGCCTGAATCAACCAGTCTAGTTTTAAGCTTGCCAGCTTCCAATCCGGCTTTAAACCAATCAGAGCCGTAAAAATAATAAATCATCTAAAAAATTATCAATTCCCAATTTTCAATGAATTTCCAATTTTCTTCTAACGAAAAACAGAATCTGCCAAATGCGCCTAAAAACACCCAAACAACTATTAACTTCTCTATTCGTTTATCTGCAAATCGCCATCAACACAGATTATCTCTAAAACAATACCTGTCCCGTTAACTCTCTTAATAACAGAAACGATGCGTTTTTTTTATTATAAAACAACACGGTTAATCATAGCAAATTACGGTTCAACCAGTAAGTAAATAAACTATTTTTTTATTTCTATTTATTTATCCGCGATCGCGTAAAATACATAGAAATCTTTCAATTGTTTCAATTGGCTGATTAATCACGACTAAACCCTATAGCCCAATTCGCACGAATTAGGCTATAGTTCTTTTTTACCGTTCCCCAGCTCACTACTTTCTGCTCCTATCGCCTGACTAAAATTTTCAAAACCATCTCTTTTTAGCAACTTTACTAAATCTCGATTTATCCCTGACACTAATTGCGGCCCCTGAAAAACCAAACCGGTAATTAACTGCACCAAGTTGGCGCCTAATTTAATTTTTTTATAAGCGCCTTCTGCAGAAAATACCCCGCCGCAGCCAATAATAATAAACCGGCCCTGATAATTTTTATAAGCCAAAGCAATCAGCTCGTTTGAACGTTTTTCTGTTGGTTTACCGGAAAAATTGCCTGTTGAAAATTTTTTTAACTCTGCTTGATTTAAAGCCGGATCAGCCCTGTTTTTTTGAAGATTGCCAAAAATCACTCCTTTAATAAGAGAGAAATTTTTTAAAACTTCAAGCATGGCTAAAATCTCTTTATCTGTGTTGGAAATCGGCATTTTCACGAAAACCGGCTTTTGGATTTTCAACTCTGACAGCGCCAGCAAAAGAGCGTTTAAGTTTTCCGAATTGTAAAAATTAATCTTTGTTTTTAAATTCGGGCAGGAAATATTTAATTCATAATAAGAATTTTTTACTGGGGAGTTAAGAAATTTCTCAAAACCAGCAACAACATCTTGAATCGCCTGTTCCAAAGTTTCTATCTTTTCTGAATTAGTCACGCCGATACTTATTCCCAAAGGAAAAACAAAGCCCAGCGAGCTAAGTTTTTTAATAACACTATCCACTCCGGGATTCTTAAACCCCTTATTTACCATTAAAGATTTTGATTTGGGCAGTCGGCCCAATCTTGGCTTGGAATTGCCTTGGCATTTTTGATTTGTGATCGTGCCGATTGTTTCAAAACCAAAGCCCAAACTCGGTAAAATCTGAGTTAGCTTTGCCTGGTAATCAAAACCTGCGGCCAAACCAACCGGATTTTCAAACTTGATTCCTGATATTTGTTGTCCTAATGCCTCGCTTCTGAAAGCAAAAGCTTTTCTTATCAGTTGTTTTAAAAACCTCGATCTGCCAAAAAATTCACCCAGGTTTAGAAAGGCCTCGTGGACTGATTCGGCATCAAAAAGAAAAAGAACCGGCTTGAGAAATGTTTTGTAGAAAAAACCGAACATCCTTTTTAAATAACTAATTCCTAATTTCCAATTTCTAATTAATGATTCAAATTTGAAAATTCCCAAACCGAGAATCTGTTATCTGCCCGCGGTAGATCCGCTTTGGGACAGAAAATTAAATCTTGAAGATTAAAAATTATTTGAGGTACTTTTTTACTGCGGTTTCGTGTTCCTTTAGAGTTTTTGAAAAAATCGTTTCGCCATCACGAGTGGATAAATAAAACCAGTAATCTGTTTCTACCGGATTTAAAGCCGCCTCAATTGATTTCCAGCCCGGATTTGAGATTGGCCCCTGGGGCAGACCTTTATATAAATAAGTATTATAAAGAGATTTAATCTTGATGTCCGAGTTGGTTAAAACGTGGTCATGGGGCTTCCAGTCGGGATTAATGATTTTCCAAGCGTAAACAACGGTTGCGTCAACCTGCAAAAGCATATCCTTTTCCAAACGTTTCCATAAAATCCCGGAAACAATTTTCCTGTCTTCCAAACCCGGCACTTCTTTTTCTGCTATTGAAGCCAGAGTAATCAAACTAAGCAAGCTCTTCGGGCTTTCAGCCATCTCCGGATCAATCTTTGAATAAACTTTTTCCTCAAAGTTTTTCAGCATCTTCGCCAAAATCTGCTTGGGTTCAGTTTTTTGGGAAAAATTATATGTATCCGGAAACAAAAATCCTTCCAAAGAAACCAGATATTCTTGGGGCAAGAATTCAAACTCAGTAAAAAGCCCTGGTTTTTGAGCCGCTTCCACTAAAGCTCCCGGTTCAATAATGTTTAAATCTGACAAGCGTTTATCAATCTCAAAAATGGTAAAGCCCTCAGGAATCAAAACCTTAATATCTTCAGGCCCCTGAATTAATCGATTGGCTAAAGAGATTGGCGTGTATTCCCCGCTGAATTCATAAGTGCCGTTTTTCAATTCCCTGAATTTGCCGCTTGCGATCAGGTAGAGGTTAAAAATATTTGAATTAGAGATTATTCCATTTTCTTTTAATGTTCTGCTAACCTCTAAAAAGCCGCTGTTTTCTTTAATCACCACTTTTGTTTCCTG
>JBFMGR010000017.1 GCA_040753135.1 Patescibacteria group bacterium
GGTATTTTCGTATTTCAAAGCCAATCTGCCCAGTTCAACCTCTTTTGCTTTTCTGAGAAGGGTTTTATTGCTTTTGCTTTTTTCTATAACCGCGAGACTGATTTTAATTGCTTCTTGGTATCTTTTGGGGTCTGTGCCGATATAAATATAAAAATTGCCCACATCTGAAAATCTGGTCGCGCCGGCGGAGATGGAGTAACAAAGCCCTCTTTTGTCTCTTACTTCTTGGAAAAGCGGAAAAGACATCCCGCCATCTAACATTGTGGTAAAAAGATCAATTGCTTTACTTGATTTTTCGTTTGAAGACCCAAGAGGCGCTGATAAAATTAAATTAACCTGGTCTATTTCTTTTTTGTAGATTGCTTCTCTTTTTTTATTATCAATAATTTTTTCTGGGACTCTTTGGTTGGCTGGTTTTTTTGATTTTTCAGGGAAGTGCCGGTTAAACAAATTAACCGCCTCTTCCGGAGTGATTTTGCCAGCGGTAATAAAAGTATAATTTGCCGGATGGTAATATCTTTTTCTAAACTCAATGAAATTTTCTTTTTTGAAACTCTTTACGCTTTCTTCGGTCCCCAAAGTGTCTTTGCCAAGCGGATGTTCTTTATAAAGAAACTCGTCTGCCAATTTGCCAACATAAGATTGCGGATTATCTTTTCGCATTCTTATTTCTTCAACAATGTTAAGCATCTCGGTCTTAATTTTGCTTTCCGGGATTGTACAGTTCTTAATCTCTTCCGCGTTTAAAATAACTGATCTTTCTTTGTGTTTTTCCGGCACTCGATTCCAGAAAAAAGTGCATTCTGACCAAGTCCAGGTGTTTAAAACCCCGCCGATTTCTTCGATATAGGCGGAAACATTTTTGCTGTTTTTAAACATTTTTGTCCCCTGGAAAACCATATGCTCCAAAGCATGGGCTAAGCCGGCTTCTTTGGGCCAGATCTCGTCTCTGGTGCCGGCTTTAACTAAAACTCCGGCGGCAACAGTATTCGCATGCGGCAAGGACATTACATAAAGCGGCACGCCGGCTGAAGTTTCAAGTTTTTCAAAATTAAGATTTTTCATAAGCTGTTTTTATATTCAATTTCTTTATCATCAATATAAACATAATTGCCGCCCCTGGGTTTGTTAAAAATAATTCGGTGGTATTTAAAACCGCGCTGGTTCAGCCAATCAGCGGTAATCTCTGCCAAATCTTCGGTTCTGGCAGTGAAAAAAGTAATGATATTGCCCTGATTATAAAGCTGATTGATTGTTTCTCTGGCGCCGGGTATTTCTTGGGCGGTTTTCATTCTTTCCGGCTCTTCGTTAGGAATATCTTCGCAGATAACTCCGTCAATATCAACCAAGTAATTTTTAATTCCCGCAGCCAATCGCGGACTTTTCTTCTGGCCGTTTTGTCCGATATTTTCTTGTAAATTGCTATTCATAATTTAAAAAGTTAAAATAAACTAAAGCTTAATTTTAGCACGAACAATGGATTTTGTTAAAGATTATCGATTTGGCGCGCATTTATCAATTGCTGGCGGCTATGACCAGGCGTTAACCAGAGCGAAAAATATTGGCGCTAATTGCTTACAGATTTTTTCCTCACCGCCCCGAAACTGGAGCATTAAATCTCCAGCTAGGCAGGAAATTGATTTATTTTTAAGAACTAAAAAACAACTCGGGATTGAGCCAATTTATTTTCATACCACTTACTTGATTAATCTAGCGAGTCAAGAAGCAGTGGGTAAAAAATCAGTTGAGTTTTTGATTAAAGAATTAAATTTAGCTGAAAAACTTGAAATTAAAGGCAGTATTGTTCATCTGGGTTCCTACAAAGAAGAAAAAACACCGGCTAAATATAAATTATTGATTAAAAATATTCAAACAATTCTAAATAAAACTCCGGAAAAAACTTTATTTATCATAGAGAACGCCGGCAATCGTAAAATCGGCGCTGATTTAGACGAGATCAGCCAGATAGTTAATGACTTAAACAATAAAAGAATTAGAGTTTGTTTGGATTCTTGCCATTTATGGTCAACTGGCAATGACTTGTCTGATAATTCAAAGCTGGAAAAGTTTTTGAAAATATTTGATAGAAAAATCGGTTTAGATAGACTGGAGCTTTGGCAT
>JBFMGR010000018.1 GCA_040753135.1 Patescibacteria group bacterium
TTCGGATAAGACCAGTTTCTTATTCTGCCAGCCGTTATCTTTTTCACCGGTCAATCCCAAAGCCAACAGGATTTTCTCGCTTGCTTCAGACATAAACGGCGCGTAAAGCCAAGCTAAGTTTGCCAAAAGAATCACTAAAGACGACAAAGTTTTCTGAAAACCAATCACTGATTCCTGATCGCTGTTCTTCAGCAGTCCCCAGGGCTTTTTCTGATTAAGATATTCATCGCCAGCGCTAACTAAATTAGAGATTAGGCTCAAAGCCTCGTTAAATTTATAATTCTCAAACAACTGATAATACTCTTGCCAAGCCTGATTGATTTTTTGTTCCAGCTCATTGGCTGACAAAGTTATTTCTTTATGATAAAGCGAACCCAGCTTCAAAACCCGAGCCAGTAAATTGCCAACGCCATTGGCTAAATCGCTGTTATAGCGCTGAATAAACTTTTCATCAGAATAATCGCCGTCTTCAAACGGATTAATCTCCCGAAGGAAAAAATATCTAATCGAATCAGCAGAAACGCCGAATTTTTGCATCACCCCGATCGGCGAAACCACGTTGCCCAAAGATTTAGAAATTTTTTGGCCGTTAATGGTTAAAAAGCCGTGAATCATCAACGCCTTGGGCAGAGGCAGATGAGCGGATAAAAGCATTGCCGGCCAGATCAAAGCATGAAACTTCCAGATATCTTTGCCAACTATCTGTAAATCCGGCGGCCAAAACCGCTGAAATTGAGCGCCGGCATTAGCATAATCTATCCCAGACAGATAATTGGTCAAGGCGTCAGCCCAGACATAGATTACTTGCGAATCATCATCTGGCACCGGAATTCCCCAGTTAAGTTTTTCTTTTGGCCGGGAAAAGCTGACATCCTCAAGCCCTTGAGCCAAAAAACTCAAAACCTCGGCTTTTCTGAATTCAGGAATAATTTTCAGCTCATCAACCTGAATTATCTTTTTCAATTCATTCTGGTATTTAGACAGCCGGAAAAAATAATTTTCTTCGTCAAAGATTTCTGGTTCGGTTTTGTGGATCGGGCAAACGCCGTTTTCCAAATCAGACTCAACCAAATACTTCTCACAACCAACACAGTATTTGCCTGAATAATGGCCTTTATAAATGTCCCCTGACTCTTTCAGCGCCTGCCAGATTTTTCTGACATTGGGCCAGTGTTTTTGCTGGTCAGTAGTCCGGATAAAATAAGAATAATTAATATTTAGGGCGTCAGCAGACTCTTGAAATTTAGCCGAGATATAATCAACAAATTCTTTTGGCTCTTTTCCCCGCTCTTTAGCGGTTTGGCTAATCTTAGTCCCATGCTCATCAGTGCCAGTCAGAAAAAACACTTCTTTGCCTTGAAGCTTTTTAAACCGGGCAATTACATCGGCTTGGATAAACTCCAACAAATGGCCGATATGCGGTTCAGCGTTAGTATAAGGAATCGCGGTGGTAATAAAAAATTTTTC